>NZ_CEZLMY010000011.1:17076-45713 GCF_983033635.1 Psychromonas sp.
TCGCGGCAATTACAGATAAGGATTCACCGCTTTTCACTTTGTGAATAGAAGCGGGCTTGCGACTTGCTGTTTGAGTTTTAGAGACAGCAGCTATTTCTATACGATCACCCGGAATATTAATCTTCTGGCCTATCGCCAATGATGTTGAACGGAGGTTATTGAATTTTTTCAAGGCTGTGCTTGTCGTCGCGTATTTGGCTGCAATCACAGATAACGATTCACCGCGTTTAACTTGATGGACTCGCGTTTTTTGTGGTGCGCGTGCAACCTGCCGTACGGGATCTTGTTTCACCACTAACTGGTAGTCAGGTGGAATTTTTATAACCTGACCAATACGTAACGAGTTGGATTTCAGATTGTTATACGCTTTCAAGTTTTTCGAAGTAACACTATAACGCGCAGCTAAAACAGATAAAGATTCACCACTGCGTACTGTATGTTTGATAGCACGCTTTTTCTGCGCAAACAAAGTATCTTGCGGTGGTGCTTGTGTGAAGTGTTTATAAATGCCTTGAAACACGGCATTGGCTATTTTATTTTGGTGGGCTGATTTATTTAATAACTTTTCCTCAGCACGGTTAGTAATAAAACCCGCCTCGACCAAAATAGAAGGAATATCGGGTGATTTTAATACTGCTAAACTAGCATGAACGGGTTTTTTCTTATGTAGTTTGGTAACTTGTTTTAACTCTTTAACCACCAAATCACCAACGTGATAACCCACGTCCATGGCATTACCCATCGACATATCTAGAAACATTTCCGTTAAAAATGGCACACTGCTCGAATCTTGAATCAAATCTCCCGCACCACCTAGCAGTTCGGAATGTGCTTCATGTTTTTCCATCCATCGCCCGAGTTCGGTGGTTGCTCTGCGGTTTGATAATACCCAAACGGATGCGCCATGAGGTCGGCTTGAAGTAAAGCCGTCAGCATGAATTGAAACCAGAAAGTCAGCTTTCCCCTTACGCGCAATCGCTGAGCGTTTATTCAAATTCACAAAATAATCACCAGTGCGAACTAAAAAAGCACTCATTCCTTTTTGCTGATTAATTCTCTTTTGTAATCGCTTGGCTATTTCCAAAGTAACTTTTTTCTCGTAGGTATATTTACCTAATGCCCCGGGGTCATCCCCACCATGTCCTGCATCAATGGCAATAAGAATATCCCGCCCGACAGAGACTGAAGGAAATTGTTTTTTAGGTTTTAAAGTGGGTTTGCTCACTAACTGGTTATGCGGCAAGTCGAGAACTAAACGGTGACCATAAGGTTTTGCAGGGGGCAAAGTGAATATTTTTGCCTGACTGGCTTTATTTAAGTCGACCACTAATCGATAAGTGCCTTTTTGGCCACTGGCACTTTCACGCAAGTTATTAACTAAAGGTCCGTCATTGGCGATTTTCTTTAAATCAATTTTACTGACTGTTGATTTAAGATCGACAACCACACGGTCAGGGTGTTTTAAATAATGGATTTCATAATTTGGTTTGCTTGAAAGATCTAAAACAACACGCGTATTATCCGGCGAAGGCCATGCTCTCACACCTTTTAATTGATTAGTTTGTGCGCCACTTGCAAGTGTAAATAACCCTGCCACACACAAAGTAAGCAAAAACAGAGAACGGATAAAAAGTCGTGTTGTTAATTTCATAATTTATTTAAAACTCGTAATCCAATATCAGTGTTTGCCCGTAGCTCAATGATGCGCTGCTGATCGACATAAGAAAGTGTTAAGTCAATATCAGCTTGCGGTAAAATCCCTTCACCACGCTCAGGCCATTCCACCAGGCAATGGCTAGTCTCAGTGAAGTAATCTCGAATACCCATAAATTCAAGCTCTTCAGGATCCCCCAAACGGTATAAATCAAAATGGTAAACTTGCCAATCTGCTAACTCATAAGGTTCAACCAAGGTATAAGTGGGACTTTTTACATTACCCACATGACCCAAACCTTGGATAAAGCCACGTGTTAAGGTCGTTTTACCCGCACCTAAATCACCATGCAAATAGATACAAACGGGCTCATCACAAGCCGCACTTAATCGGCCACCAAAAGCGACCGTCTGATCGGCATCTACTAATTTTTCTTTAAACAAATCAAACATTATGGATTTACTAATTTCCTGATATAAGGGAACAGATCACTGGCCAATAAACCGCGTTCATCTTGTCCTGCAGCTAAATCGGCTGCTTGACCATGGATGCACACCGCAAGCGTTGCAGCTTGCTGCGAGTTTAAGCCTTGGGCTAATAAACCACCTATAATACCAGAAAGCACATCCCCCATGCCACCACTTGCCATGCCCGGATTACCCACATTCGCCACATAGATCTGTTTACCGTCACAAATTAACGTTCCGGCACCTTTTAAAATCACAATACCACCAAAACTACGTTGCAAATTACGCACCGCACTAAAACGATCACCTTCAACTTTGCTAATCGAACAACCTAGTAAATTGGCAGCTTCCCCCGGGTGCGGCGTTAGAATCCAACTGTCTTTCCAGGCGGGTCTGTCTACCAGTAAATTTAAACCATCAGCATCAACCACGGTCGGCAAATCACTTGCTAAAATAAAATCTAAGAGCATTTTTGCCCAATCATCTTTCCCCAGTCCAGGACCAATCACTAAATTAGTTGCCCAATCACGAATCGCACTGTCATCTATCTTTTGCAGATCAAAAGCTTCCAGCATTAATTCCGGGCGGCCAGCAATCACTGCCAGCTGATTTTCCTGGCGTGTTAATACTTTCACTAAACCCGATCCTGTTCGTAAAGCAGCCTCTGCAGCTAAACGAACTGCCCCAGGCATCCCGATATTGCCGCCTAATAGCAATGTTTTACCAAAAAAACCTTTATGGCTGGTACGGCTGCGTTGCGTTAAACAATATCGCATATCTTGATAGGTAACACGTAATACGTTGCTCGGACATATAGAGGTAAACTGCTCGGTAATACCCAGTCCTGAAAAATAGATTTGCCCGCAATTTTCCGCAGCCCGACCAGTAAAGAGCCCCTGTTTTAAACCAACAAAACTAATGGTGGCATCCGCTTTTACCGCAACATCGCTGATTGCTCCCGTATCAGAATTCAGACCAGAGGGAATATCGATACTCAAAACGGGTTTCTTGGTTTGATTGATTTTATAAATCAAACGCTGATATTCCGCTCGCACAGTGCCTGACAAACCTGTACCCAATAATGCATCCACAATCACATCTGCTGTTTCAAAGTCTGCTTGCTCGATACCGTCAATCACACCTTGTTCGATTCTCCATGCATTTCTAGCCTGTGCCGCATCCCCCGTTAAATCAGCGGGATCACCCATTTGGCAAAGCTGCACAGACAACCCCGCATCTTTCGCAATAGCAGCAAAGACATAACCATCTCCGCCGTTATTGCCTTTGCCCGATAAAACCAATACATGTTTTACATCAGGAAAACGCGTTTTAAACACTTGATAACAAGCTTCTCCGGCACGCTTCATCAAACCATATAAGGTCGTTCCAGCTAACTCTGCAGCTTCACCTTCAAAATCTTTGATCTGCTGAGCACGGTATAAAGAATGTGGTAAACTGCATTTGGTTTTTATCTGATCAGAAAGCATAGTTATCGTCCTATTGAGAGTACAAATGACAAGTCCTACAAATATAGTTGAAAGCTCTTCAATTAAAAATAATCCAAAAATTGATCAACTCGATTTAGTTACACTGTCTGAAAATATCAAACTGTGGGGCAAAGCTCTAGGTTTTCAGGAAGTGGGTATCGCAGATATCGATCTCAAACAACATGAAGAGCAATTACAACAGTGGTTAGATAAAAAATACCATGGTGAAATGGACTATATGGAAAAACACGGAATGAAACGAGCACGCCCGGATGAACTTCATCCCGGCACACTGCGCGTGATTTCTGTGCGTATGGATTACCTGCCTGAAAATGCATCATTTGCACACACTTTAAAAGACAAAAACAGTGCTTATATCAGCCGTTACGCATTGGGCCGTGATTACCACAAAGTATTACGCAAAAGACTCAAACAGTTAGGACAAAAAATTGAACAGCAGGTCGGTCAGCTTGGATATCGCCCTTTTGTGGATAGCGCGCCGGTATTAGAACGCCCTCTTGCAGAAAAAGCCGGGCTTGGCTGGGTAGGCAAACACTCACTTTTAATTGATGCAAAAGCTGGTTCTTGGTTTTTTATCGGCGAATTAATGGTTGATCTGCCTTTACCTGTTGATCAAGCTGTCGACAATCAATGTGGCCAGTGTGTTGCCTGTTTAAAAATTTGCCCGACCCAGGCGATAGTCGCTCCCTATATTGTTGATGGCCGTCGTTGTATCTCTTATCTCACTATCGAACTGCAAGGCGCAATTCCGGTTGAGTTTAGAAAAGCAATTGGTAACCGCATTTATGGCTGTGACGACTGCCAGTTAATTTGTCCTTGGAACCGTTTTGCCAATACCACCCAAGAAGATGACTACCAGGCCCGCCATCAACTCGAAAAGCAGCCGTTATTGGATCTGTTTAGCTGGACTGAGTCTGAATTTTTAAGCAATACAGAAGGCTCCCCCATCCGCCGTATCGGTTATCAGCGTTGGTTACGAAATATCGCGATTGCGTTAGGCAATGCCCCGTCAAGTGAAGCCGTGGTGGCAGCTTTAAAAAACAGACTATCCAGTTGTGAGTCTGAACTGTTAAATGAGCATATAGAGTGGGCACTGGCACAGCATAAAAAGCAAATCCCAATCGTCAATGAACGTCTTAACCTGCGCTTGATCAAAGCGATAGAAAAAGGTCTGCCGCGAGATGCTTAATAACAAAATTCGGTGATTGCTCATAATTTTTTATATTATTCACAACAATTTAGGCGTTTATTTCCCTTTAACTTGACAGAAATGCCATTGTCGAAAAAACTTATAGTAATGCTATTTATACCCAAGTATCTTGGATATAAATCTCTGTCAGCCACAGCTTGGAGGTTTTATGATCGCCGTACTTTTTCGTTGGGAAATCAAACCTGGATATGAACAATCTTTTAAAGAGGGTTGGTCTGAAATCATCCACCGCAATATTGAAAAATATGGGGCACTTGGATCTCGTTTACACAAAACAAAAAATAACCAATGGTTATCTTACAGTCAATGGATCAGTGAAGAGCATTTTTATAGCGCGCAGAATTTACAAGACAAACATGAAGAAGCTCGTATTAAAATGATCTGCGCCATTAGCAAAGCTTACGATCCCATTGTGATGGTGCCAATTCTGGATCACTTAATGGCAACGGAACTAACACAACCGCAACTGCTGCCCTAATTATAAGGATAACGGTTACAATCGTTATCCTTTCTTAAAAATAAACAGACGTATCCAATATTTTCAATTATCCTGTTCATCCCACATTTTCTCAGCATACAGGAACTTCGATTATGAGTGACCAATTAGACGACCAGCAAATCAAAACAATTCAACAATATGATGCGCAGAAGCGTTACTCCTATCTGCTCAAAGAAGTTGTGAAAAATGCACAAATTTGGTTACTGGTTGATGAACACGGTTGTGTGATGCTCAATACTGAGGATGAAGATTGTGTACCTGTTTGGCCAAATAAAGAGTTTGCGCAAGCCTGGGCAACTGAGGAGTGGTCACATTGCAACGCAGAAGCAATTTCACTGGAAAAATGGCATAACCGTTGGACACATGGTTTAGAAGATGATGAGTTAGCGATTGTAGTTTTTCCGGATCAAAACAGTGAAGGTCTGATCTTCTTTCCTGATGAATTTGATTTTGAACTGCAACAACAAGCTAAAAAAAGTGCACATAAAAAACGCTAATAAAAGCACATCCTAAAAGAAACCTGATAGCTGTTTTATCGGGTTTCTTCTATAAAGACACCTCAAGGTTAACCCGGCAGATCAATTAAAACAATCTCGCAGTCCGTTAATGCCTTTACCGTTAAGACATCTATATCTGTCACTTCTGCGCCATCTCCTTGGTTAAGGTAAACAGCTTGCTGCACCTCTTTGCTGGAAATTTCAAACTCTCCTTGTGATGCTAACAGGTAAGCTTGCTCAATAATCTTATGCTTAATTTCTGTGCCCTGCTTTAAACGGCCTGCAAAAAACCGCGCTTTCTGATGAATAAACAACGCCTTCTCTTTGTCACCGGCAAACCCTGAAACTAACAAAGGTAAGTGCTCAGTCACAGGCTTGAGCGGGAATTTTTGTGTTTCCCATCGAGGCTGCGCTTCAGGCTTATTGGTTTCTATCCAAATTTGGTAGAGGATTAAAGGCGATGAACCTAAATTATATTCACAATGCATAATTCCCGTACCGGCGCTCATCACTTGAATTTCACCCGCTTTTGTTTGTCCTTTGTTGCCTTCACTATCTTGATGAGAAATAGCTCCGCTACGGATATAACTAATTATTTCCATATTTTTGTGCGGATGCGGATCAAACCCGTAACCCGGTTTTATAAGATCATCATTAATCCCCCGTAACTTGCCAAAGCCCATCCGCTTGGCATTATAATAATTTGCGAAACTAAAATGAAAACGGCTTTTTAACCAGCCGTGATCTGCAGTGCCCAGATCAAAATAACTAATATGCTTAATCATCACCTTCCCCTCAAACTCTTGCCGCTATAAATGATCGCGATTATGCGGTTCTGCAAAATTCAGATCAGGCCCTAACGGCACAATACCGGTCGGGTTGATTGAAGTATGGCTGCTGTAATAATGGGTTTTAATATGATCCATATTGACCGTTTCTTTAATACCGGTCATTTGATACAGGTCGCGAAGATAACCACTGATATTAGTAAACTCACTGAGTTTTTGACGATTACATTTAAAATGACCGTGATATACCGCATCAAAACGCACTAAGGTGGTAAACAAACGCCAATCGGCTTCGCTGATTTTATCTGCGAGTAAATAACGTTGTTTTGCTAAACGAGCTTCTAACCAGTCTAATGTACTGAACAGTTGTAAATAGGCTTTTTCATAAGCTTTTTGTGTGCTGGCAAAACCTGCTCGGTACACGCCGTTATTAATATCCTTATATATACGTGCATTAACATTTTCAATTTCAGAGTGTAATTCAGCGGGATAATAATCATCCTTATTACCCGTTAATTCATTAAATGCGCTATTAAAAATTCGGATAATATCGCTGGACTCATTATTAACTATGGTTTGTGTTTTTTTATCCCACAAAACCGGCACAGTAACGCGCCCCTGATAATTTTTATCGCCTTTTAAATACAGCTCAAACAGATGGGCAAACTGATATAACTCATCCCCCGGCTTCGAAAAAGACCAGCCTTCAGCTAACATTTCCGGTAGCACAATGCTTACCGATATATGCGCTTGTAGCTGTTTTAATTGCCGGAAAATCAGTGTGCGATGCGCCCATGGGCATGCGAGTGATACATAGAGGTGATAACGCCCGGATTCTACTTGGTATTGACTGCCCGCTTTATTGGAAATTGTATTTCGATACTGGCTTTCCTGGCGGATAAATTCACCATCACTGTCTGCGGTGTCATACCATTGATCAACCCACTGACCCTTTATAATTAATCCCATAATATGAACCTTATAAGTTATGCATCTGCTTTTAGAATGTCGCTTGCTATAACTACAGTATACGAATTGATTATTTTTAAATAAGGCATTAAATTAATGCTATATGTTCAAATTATTTGAATGATTATTTTTCTTTCCGTCATAAGTGAGTTTCAGATGTCACAGCAGCCTATAACCCTTGAAGCGATCACCGTACTTGATGCCATCGATAAACGCGGCAGTTATGCGTCGGCGGCCGAATTACTTAATAAGGTCCCCTCTGCGCTCTCTTATATAGTGCAAAAATTAGAGGAGCAGTTACAAGTCACCATTTTTCAAAAGCAGGGAAGACGCTCAGTATTAACCCCCGCCGGAAAAAACCTGCTTAAAGAGGGACGATTGATTCTTGAGGCTGTGCAGAGACTGACGGTAAAAACCCAAACCATTGCCAATGGTTGGGAGCCTAAATTAAATATTGCGATTGACTCAATATTACAAAGCAATGTTATTTTTTCGGTATTTAATGACTTTTTAAAACTGCATCCCAATATTGAGATGGATATTAGTGAAGAGATAATGAATGGCGCATGGGAATCTTTGGTGGATGATAAAATAGATATGATCATTGGCGCATCAAATCCAATCCCCAAACAAAAAGGTATTCAAACCTTACATCTCTGCGATTTTGATCCTGTCTTTGTTGTCAATCCAGGGCATCCATTAAACAGACATCAGAAACCATTAAGCCATGAAGTGATCGCCAAGTACCGCGCTGTCGTCGCGCACGATACCGCGCGGCAATGGGTGGCCAATACCAACGCGGTAATCAGTGAAGATAAATACTTTTATGTGCCAAGCCTGGAATACAAAATTAACGCGCAATTAGCAGGTATCGGTTGTGGTTTTTTACCGCGTCAGCGTATTCAAAAATATTTAGACAGTGGGGAATTAATTGAATTGCAGATAGAGCAAGATTACCAGCCTGCGCCTTTATATTTAGCGTGGAAAATCGTTAATCAAGGCAAGGCATTAAAAACTATTCGTGAAATGTTGATTGCCAGAAAAACAGAGATTAGGTGTTAAAAAGGTATATACCCATGTTACTTCAAGATGCAAAATCAGCAAGCTAATAAAGCGAGGCTTTGCAGGAGATAATTGTACCTGCCTCAATCATAGTGATTTTAATCATCGCAGTAGCAGCTGTTTATTACCTAGTGCTAAAACTCTCTGCTAAAATGATACCAGCACAGAGTTGCAGGTCGTGATTTGCAAGATCAAGCAATAGTTAAAAACATCACAACAATTCACCAGAACAGATAACACCTTAAAGAGTAAAAAATGAATAAAAACGCCAGCCTGCCATCAGTGAATTATAAATAGGAATATCCATGCTCTCCATTTTTGACATCTATAAAATCGGCATTGGCCCGTCAAGTTCACATACTAATGGCCCTATGATTGCGGGTTATCAGTTTGCTTTAGCGATTAAAAATCAATTAACATCTGTTAACGAAATAAAGGTCGATCTGTTTGGTTCGTTAGCGCTAACGGGCAAAGGCCACCACACAGATAAAGCTGTTATCTTAGGTTTATTAGGTTTTCAACCCGATACGATTAAAACAAAAAGTGCCAACCAACTTTTTGCTAACTGCATAGATACATTAACCTTACCTGTTTTAAATAAGCAGAATATTAATTTTGATGTGCAAAAGCATATTCAGTTTCACTCCGAAAACCTTCCTCTTCATGAAAATGGTATGTCCATTAGCGCATTTGATAAGCAAGGCAGAGAGCTATTCACTGAAATATATTATTCAATTGGTGGCGGCTTTATTAAAACTGCATCTCAATTACAGAATACTCAAAGTGAACAGGACAACACGAGCCTGCCCTTTGCATTTAATTCGGCGACAAGTTTATTAAATCAAGCCGATGCTTCAGGTTTAAGTATCGGCGCTTTAATTCAAAAAAATGAGCTGGTTTTTCGCACGGCAGAAGAGTTGGATCAAAAAACCGATCAGATATGGAAAGTGATGTCTTTATGTCTGCAACGCGGTTTGCAGACCGAAGGTTTGCTGGATGGCGGACTAAATGTGGTGCGTCGCGCGCCTGCATTATTAAAAACGCTACAGGCCAATCAGGCAATTGATAGCGATCCTATGACCATTCTTGACTGGGTAAATCTATATGCTTTTGCTGTCAGTGAAGAAAACGCTGCCGGCGGACAAGTTGTTACTTCGCCAACCAATGGTGCTGCCGGTGTTATTCCTGCCGTATTAATGTATTACCATAAATTTATTCGTGAACTGGATACTAAACAGCTTAAAGACTTTTTAGCGGTTTCTGCCGCCATTGGCATGCTTTATAAAAAGAATGCCTCTATTTCAGGTGCAGAGGTCGGTTGTCAGGGTGAAATAGGCGTTTCATCATCAATGGCTGCCGCTGGGTTAACAGCGATTCGTGGTGGTAGTAATGAGCAGATTTGTATTGCAGCTGAAATTGCCATGGAACACTCACTTGGTATGACTTGCGATCCGATCGGCGGTTTAGTGCAAATCCCCTGCATTGAACGTAATGCGATGGGCGCAGTCAAAGCAATAAATGCTTCGCGCATGGCACTTAAAAGAAACAGTAAGTCACTTATCTCACTCGATAAAGTGATAGATACCATGTTTCAGACAGGTAAGGATATGAATAAAAAATACCGGGAAACATCACTCGGTGGATTGGCGGTAATTCATCTTGCTCCGCCGTGTGAGTAGAGCGCAAAACAGTCACCAGCAGGTTAAAGCTGGTGGCCTGTTTTAAGTTTGAATATTAGTTTATCGCAATTAATTCAACATCAAAAATCAGTAATGAACCGGCAGGAATTTTACCCACACCACGATTTCCGTAAGCTAAATTACTTGGGATATAAAAGCGGAATTTATCTCCCTCAACCATCAACTGCACACCTTCAGTCCACCCCGGAATAACTTGATTCAGGCCAAATGAGATTGGCTCGCCACGATCCACTGAACTATCAAAGACAGTGCTGTCGATTAACGTACCGTGATAATGCACTTTAACATTGCTATTTGCCGTTGGATGTACAGTGCCTTCACCTTTTGTTAATACTTTATATTGCAGACCAGACTCAGTGCTTTGCACACCTTCCTGCTGTGCATTTGCAGCAAGAAATTCAACACCTATTTGAATGTTTTGCGGTGCATTTTTGTTACTGGTAAAACGTTGGAAAATAAAAAACAGAACAACTAATATCAGGGCGATTATTATAATTTTTGGCACAATACAGACCTTATTAATTAAATTTAAAAACTGACTTTACTAAATTTACATGCATAGTGAAATGGTTAATTCCTTTACAAAACAGGTTGTGCTTATTAACCCCGCCATTAACAACAGATCTTCGGAATATCTGACCATCTGCTGGTATATTGCGGGGTTAAAAATTCACGGCGCATAGCCCATTTTTGATCTATACCCTGGGCGGCTAAAAACAGACTATCCGTTCCATATTTCTGATTGATCTGATCCAACACAGGCATACATTTATTGCCACTAGAGGGGGCATTAAACAGTTCCAACTGCTGATTTTTTTCACTGCTTAAATTCAATAAACCCACCCCGATTTTGTAATATTGGATACCAGCTTGAAACAGTGTTTTTGATGCCTGACCGATTATTTTTGTCAGCTCAGTTGTATCATTAGTGGCAGGTTTAAAATGATGAATAAATTTAAAACTACGTGGCGTTTTATCAAATGGGCTGTTACTTGCAAAAGCCATTAACGTACCACATAAAGAACCTTGCAAGCGCGCTTTAGCGGTGGCAATAGCAAGGTGTTTCGCTAATGCCTGCTGCAGCGAATCATGATCATTGATACGTTTTCCCACACTTCTGCTTGAAAATATCTGCAGTTTATCTGCGCGTGCAGCATCCCAGCTTTGGCATACTTCACCATTTAACTCGCGAATAGTACGTTCGATTCCCACATTAAAATTAGCGGGTAAGCGCTGGGGATTAAGTGCGGCTAACTGCGCGATATTATAAATGCCCATTTGCTGTAGTTTCAAAGCGGTTTTTCGGCCAATGCCCCACACATCACCCGCCTTTAACTGCTTAAAAATCTGCTGCTTTTGCAGCTGATTATCAAGCAAACAGACGCCTTGATATTCAGGCAGTTTTTTAGCAGCGTGGTTAGCCACTTTGGCTAAGGTCAGCGTTTCACCGAGCCCCACGCAAACGGGTAAACGTGTTTCTTTCCAAATTGCTTTTCGCAAACGCTGCGCATGCTCAAGCAAACAAGGCACGCTAGCTCGGCATTGATCAAAAGCTAAAAAGGATTCATCAATCGAATAGATATGCTGCTCGGGTGCAAAACGGCCGATCACCTGCATCATTTTACTGGAAAGATCCGCATACAATTCATAATTGGAGGAGCAAACAATAATGCCTTGTTTTTCACATAACTCACGCGCTTTAAAATAGGGTTGAAATTTTTTAATGCCCATTGCAATCGCCTGCTTATTAGCAGCCACAATACAACCGTCATTATTGGATAAAACAATAACAGGTCTACCCCGCCACTCCGGGCGAAACACCTGCTCAGCGCTGCAGTAAAAGGAGTTCGCATCCACTAAAGCAAACATTATTACCAATTACCCCGTTGAGTCTGCATCATTTATTCACAAGCAAGTGGCTTGCTCGATGACAGCGAATAGAGCGAATAACCACACCTTCAATGCTGAATTGATCGTGACTGGTGATCTGCACATCCTGATTTTTTTTATTTGCAGAAAGTAATAATCGCCGCTGTGTATCTAATATTTTACAAATAAATTCACCATTAAAATTCGCTACAATCACATCCTGGTTTTTAACTTGCAGATGCCTGTCCACAATTAAAATATCCCCATTAAAAATGCCCACGCCACGCATCGAGTCACCATCGGCTTGACCGATAAAGGTAGCACTCGGATGCTCAATAAGCAGTTCATCCAAACTTAAAGGAAGTTGTTTATATTCACTGGCAGGACTTTCAAAACCAGTAATACCCGCACTGGCGGTTATCGGAATAACTTTCATATCTATTTACACACCACTAGAACTGTTTATTTACACAGTGTTAATTGTAGCGTGAATAAGTTTTAAAGCAATCGTAGATCTTAGGTAATGTTAAGCATGGATCGCAGCGCGGCGATGAAATTAAACAGTTACTTATTGATTTACCATAAGTATCTAATTGAATTGTGAATAGCTACAAACTCTGGATCTATCAGATCCTTAGCTTCGCGACTAAAATAATAGATAAAACTGTTAACTTCATGAGGCCGATAATGAATAGAGAGCAGATAAAAAAGCAAAAAGAGATTATGTATGCGGCAAAAGTGTCAGATATTCTAAATAAGAACTGGTCTATTAAAGGGAGTGATAATGAGCGCGCATTCCCTGATTTGATTGTAACGGACAGTGACGGCACCTTCGGTCTTGAAGTCACAGAGGTCTATTCAGATATAGAAAAAAAAGGTTCCGCCAAGAAAAAGCACGAAGGCTTCAATAAACATAAAATGAGAGCAATCAGTCGTGATTACTACAAAAATTGTCCCATCCCATTGATGGTTAAAATTAGCGGAAACATAGACAATAGAGAAAAAATAGTTAGCGTGCTGACAAATTTAGCTAAAAAACTCGAACATTTCGAGTCTCGTGAGGTGAAAATTGAAAACAATACTAAGTTGTACATTCAGCGTTTAACGGATGATTTTAAATCATATCAAAGGTGGGTACATATAGATGACCATATTGGTTTTGCTCGCCATCTAAAGGCCAAATACTTATTAGAGATTATTAAAGGTAAAGCAGATAAACTTCCTAAGTATAAGACTAACATTAATGATATTTCATTATTGCTGGTAATTGATCCTTTATATAATTCCGGAAAAACGCTATATGACGGCCTTCAACTAGACTCCTGCGGTTTTAAGGATATATACCTTTTACGCTACCCGGAATGCGTGCAAAAAATAACTGTTAATAAAAAAAGATAAGATCGCCGGATGCGCGGCAGTAACCTGCACTTTTATCTGTTAAGCGAATACTAACCATAATGCGACGCCCAGCATCAGGCTACCAGCAACCCTATTCATAATCATAACATTGCCACGCTGTTGTAACAGATTGCGCAGGGTACGCCCACCTGTTGCGTAAAGCAGCATACAGATCAACTCAAAACACAAGATGACAGCAATTAGGATGGTGGCCTGCGGATGCAGTGGCTGGCTGGCATCAATAAATGGCGGCAACAGTGAGATCATAAATGCCCAAGCTTTCGGATTGGCGATAGCGGTAATAAAACCTTGGCTAGCAAGCGACAATGGCGCGATATTTACCTGAATCGCAAAATTTTCAGGAATGGCCATTTTACCGCGTGAACGCCACATCTGCATACCCAGATAAAACAGGTAGGCCCCACCCAGGTATTTCAGAGCAAGGAACATATTAGGACGAGCCAGTAAGATAGTTGCTACGCCGATCAATGCTGACATGCAAACAAGCGCCACACCAACTAATTCACCTGCAATCATCCACAGGCTGCGACGAACGCCAATTGTCATTCCTAAGGTCATAGCGAGCGTCATACAAAGCCCGGGCGTGGCAGATACAGCGAAGAAAGTAGGTATAAACAGTATCAGAACAGAAGTATCCATCAAGGCTCCATTTTAAATATATATCCGCAAAACGAAGAACAGTGTAATTGCTAATCTTCTACAGTCAACAAGCTATCTCAGAACAACCCGCATTACCAAATCTAAATTTAAAAGAGGCCCGCAGGAACAATATAGATGGATCCTGGCAACTTATATCTATTAGCGAAACCGCTGGGAATTAAAGTAAACCTCGATTTTATTGAATTTACTTTAACGCTACTGCTTTGCAAAAAAATTAAGAAAGGTTAAAGTCAGGCGAGTAAGGATCCGCCATTTAATTTTTATTTCAAAAAGCAAAGCACAATACACGAGCTGACGACATTAATAAGGCATAACCATGAAAGAGCAACAAGCTAATACGCTAGAAACAGCGACAAAAAAATGGGGGCCAGAAGAAAAAGCGACTTGGTTTTGCAAGCAAAAAATTCAACGCTCTTATCATAACAAGGTGGTTACAAGACTTGCGCCTCTAAGAGAAAGCTTTGAAGTCGTGCAATATGGCGAACTTATTTATGCGCCGAATAGATACTGGCTTTATATCGTCAAAACCCGCGCATGGGATAATAGCAAACCAACCATCTTGATAACGGGAGGTGTTCATGGCTATGAAAGCAGCGGCATCCATGGTGCCATACGTTTTCTTGAAAAAGAGGCATTAAACTATTCGGAAAAGTTCAACCTTGTTGTCGCACCATGCGTTAGTCCATGGGGATATGAGACGATTAATCGCTGGAACCCGCAGGCAATAGATCCGAACAGATCTTTCTTTGATGCCAGCCAGTCTCAAGAATCAGCCAGTTTGATGAAATATATAGCATCACTAAATACAGAGATTACTGCGCATATCGATTTGCATGAAACGACAGATAGTGACAACAGCGAATTTAGGCCCGCATTAGCGGCTAGAGATGCAGTGCAACATACGATATGGAATATCCCTGATGGCTTTTATCTGGTCGGTGATAGTGAAAATCCTGTGCATGATTTTCAACGTGCAATTATAAATTCGGTAAAAAAAGTGACGCATATAGCACCGCCGGATAATGACGGTAAAATAATTGGAGAGCTTCTTGCGCAGCAGGGTGTCGTTAATTATTCATGCAGGAAATTGGGGCTTTGCACCGGCTTTACTAATGGACTTTACTCAACAACCACTGAGGTCTACCCAGATAGCCCAAAGGTCACAGAGCAGGATTGTATCAATGCCCAAGTTGCAGCCATAACGGGTGGCCTTGATTATATAATTAATTATCACAGCGGAGCGGAGTAATTATCTAACTGATTTCGTGTTCTATTTTCACAAATGCGTTCTCCAATAACCGTGTGTTTCAAGACCACAAGCAGACTGGGACCTGGGATCTCCCAATAAACAGATTGAGGTGAGGAAAGATAAGGCACTGTTGACTGGACAGCCGTTCTCTTTACCTGTTAAAAAGTTTGTATCTTCGCGCTTAACCCCTAATGAATCTTCAACTTTTAAAGCATTTATTATTGGCAAAGATTGCATGACTCAACCATAGTTGTAGCAAGCTTAACGCTGGCTCTCAATTATTGATTGGAGAATGTAAATGCCCAATCTCAATCTGCATTTTATGGTTAGCATATCACTGCTTACTGTGATGCTTTTCAGTTTGTCTGCGCACTCAGTGGAAACTGCCCAAAAGAGTCTTGCACAGAAGTGGATCTCTGATGAATTTCAACCATCGACTTTAAGTCAAGGCGAGCAAATGCAGGAGATGAATTGGTTTATTGAAGCCAGTAAACCCTATCAGGGAATGGAGATCCGTGTTGTATCCGAGCGGATTGCCACACACTGGTATGAAGCAAGTGTGCTTGCCAAAGCTTTTTTTGAAATTACCGGTATTCATGTTGTGCATGAGTTAACCGGTGAAGATGATGTGATTAAAAAACTATCCGCGCAGATTTTAACGCAGCAAAATATTTACGATGCTTATATTAATGATAGCGATCTTATCGGCACTCACTTTAGATCCAATGCTGTTCTTCCTCTTTCGGACTTTATCAAGGAACAAGGGGCAAATGTCACTTTACCCAGTTTAGATCTGCAGGACTTTATTGGACTTAAATTTACCACCGGCCCCGATGGTAAGCTATATCAACTGCCGGATCAGCAATTTGCCAATCTATATTGGTATCGGCATGATTGGTTTAATCGTGAAGACTTTAAAAAACGTTTTAAATCCCGCTATGGTTATCAGCTTGGTGTACCGCAAAACTGGCAGGCATATGAAGATATCGCAGAGTTTTTCAGTGAAGATATTAAAGAGATTGATGGTCAGCGTGTCTATGGTCATATGGATTATGCCAAAACGGATCCTTCACTTGGCTGGCGCATGTCAGATGCCTGGTTTTCGATGGCAGGTGTTGGCGATAAAGGCTTGCCGAATGGCCTCCCCGTTGACGAATGGGGAATAAGAGTTGAACAATGCCGTCCTGTCGGTGCAAGTGTTGAACGCGGTGGAGCGCTAAATAGTCCTGCCGCCATTTATGCTGTTGATAAATTTAGAGACTGGTTAAATAAATACGCCCCTGAGCAGTCAATCGATCTTAATTTCACGCAAGCTGGTGAATGGGCAGGGAAAGGTATCATTGCTCAGCAGATATTCTGGTATACCGCTTTTGTTGCCAATCTCACTAAACCGGGTTTAGCAGTTATGAACCTTGACGGAACACCTAAATGGCGGGTAGCACCGTCTCCCGTTGGAAAATATTGGCAAGCTGGTATGAAGTCGGGTTATCAGGATGCGGGAGCATGGACATTACTAAAAAATACCCCGTTAAAACGTCAGCAGGCAGCCTGGCTTTATGCACAGTTTGTTGTATCTAAAACCGTCTCACTTAAAAAAACCTTAGTGGGTTTAACACCGATCCGTTTATCCGATATTGAATCAGATGTGATGAGTGAACAAGCCCCCTATCTTGGTGGCTTAGTCGAATTTTACCGTAGCAGTGGCCGTGATATCTGGACGCCAACGGGAACAAATGTACCGGACTACCCTGGGCTTGCTAACTATTGGTGGCAATATATCTCACTGATTATTGAGGGGAAAGTGTCGACACAGAAGGGAATGGATAACTTTGCAGCCGCAATGGACAGACAGTTCGCACTAATGGGTGAGCGCACGGATATGAAATGCGCACCCAAATTAAATCCTCTTGCAAGCAAAGAGTTTTGGTTTAATCAAGCAGGTGCACCGAAACGTATCATAATAGATAAGGCTGTAGGTCATACTCTTCCTTATGAGGAGGCTATCAATGTATGGAAGTAACGAAGCCCAGTGTGATATAGCAGCAAAATTTGAGATGATAAAAAGGTTTTCTGCTGTTTGCTTACACGCGATTGCGCTTTGCTTTATTTTATATTTATCGCTATATGCAAGCACTTCACGGGCTGAGAAAATCCAGATCTTAACCTATGAAGAATCGCCATATGCAGTGATGGTGGGTAAAACTCAGAAAGGTTTATTGGTTGATATGCTTAGGGAGATGTTTTCTCGTAGCGACTTGCAATATAAACTGCGCTTTATCCCCTTAAAACGAGCGATTATTACTGTAGAGCGGAAGCCCGGCTACTGTGTCTTACCCATTGTTCGTAGCCAAGAGCGTGAAGCCAATTTTCAATGGATAAGCCCTGTGCTTGTATCCCGTTATGGTTTATATAGTCAGGAGAGCCTCTCCATTCCGCTGATCACCTTAAGTGATGCAAAGGCATATAAAATTGGAAGTTTTCTTGGTAGTGGTATTGGCGAGTATTTAATTGATCTGGGATTTGATGTGGAACTGACAACCCTGAGTGCGCAGAATTTACAAAAATTAAAACGAGGGCGATTTGAACTTTGGGCTGCGGATTTAATAAGTGCGCGAGAGCTGATGCAAAAACAGGGCGTAATTTTCGGTCAACCTGAACTGGTTTTCTATACCTCCGTTCGCGCGATGGCCTGCAATAGAGAAGTGCCTGTTGAACAGATAAGAAAACTGGAAACTGCCTTGACTGCAATGTACCGTGATGGCTATATGAAGCAACTCTATCTTGAATATGGAGTGGATATATAGAAAGCAAATAGTAAAAAATCCGATGAGTAAACTCTATCGGATTTTTATTTACAACTTAAAAAAGAGGCTTATGTTTACATTGCCTGACGATAAATTTCAGTAATTTCAGCATGAGTCGCTTGAATTGGATTAGTAAATCCACATGCATCTTTTAACGCATTTTCCGAAAGAACATCGAAATCTTCTTCTTTAACACCTAGATCTTTAAGACCGGCTGGAATACCAACAGCAGTAGAAAGCTCTACAATTGCAGCTAATGCCGCATCAGCACCTTCTTCATTAGATAGGTTTTCTACATCTGCGCCCATCGCTTTTGCTACATCTTTCAGGCGAGCCGGAGATACTTTTGCATTGAAACGCTGTACATGAGGTAACAATACTGCATTACAAACACCGTGTGGTAAGTCATAAAAACCACCTAGTTGGTGCGCCATCGCATGTACATAACCAAGCGAAGCATTATTGAATGCCATTCCAGCCATAAATTGTGCGTATGCCATCTGTTCACGAGCTTCAATGTTCTGGCCGTCGTTAACAGCAGTGCGCAGACTTTGCTGAATAATTTCAATTGCTTTAATCGCAACGGCATCTGTTATTGGCGTAGCAGCAACTGAAACGTAAGCTTCAACTGCATGAGTCAATGCATCCATACCTGTTGCCGCTGTTAATGATGCAGGTTTTGCAAGCATCAGCTCGGGATCATTTACAGACATAAGCGGTGTTACATTTTTATCAACAATTGCCATTTTGATATGACGAGCTTCATCAGTAATAATACAAAAACGAGTCATCTCAGATGCAGTACCAGCAGTGGTATTGATTGAGATAAGCGGCAGTTGTGGTTTTGGTGATTGATCAACACCTTCGTAATCAGAAATTTCACCACCATTTGCAGCAACAAGTGCGATACCTTTTGCACAATCATGTGGAGAACCACCACCAAGTGAAATAATGAAATCACATTGATTCTCTTTTAAAATCTTTAAACCAGCTTCTACATTACCGATAGTCGGGTTAGGCTGTGTACCATCAAATACAACCGTTTTCACGGCGCTTGCCGCTAATAAATCTGAAACTTGTTTTACCATTCCGATACTGCTCAAAATTTTATCGGTAACGATTAAGCCTTGTGTAAAGCCTTGCGATTTAATACTCGCTACAGCATCAACTAAACAACCCGCACCCATTAAATTAACAGTTGGCATAAAAAAAGCAGAACTCATAAGTAACCTCTAAATTATTGTGAATATTATTGATAAATGATTGATAAATAAATTTTTTTAATCTCGCTGCAACGCTCAAAAACATCCAAATATTTTCCTGATTACATACGGCCCCAACTATTTTTGTGAGGCATTAATATGGCAGTCCCAATAAAGATGGTGATTTCTATTTTCCACATAAGAATTTAAGCGACATTCCTTAAACTTTGTGAGAGAATAAAAACCACACCCAACCAATTGAAACTAAAGTAA
This sequence comes from Psychromonas sp., assembly GCF_983033635.1. NCBI lineage: Bacteria > Pseudomonadati > Pseudomonadota > Gammaproteobacteria > Alteromonadales > Psychromonadaceae > Psychromonas > Psychromonas sp. Next base: position 36,907 of record NZ_CEZLMY010000011.1, read on the forward strand.
TTTTAATTTCACCACCTGGCTGAGCTTTATGGGTGTTCAGGCAAACTTTTGTAAAATGCTGACACCTTGTGCTTTGATTAACTGAAATCAGTTTATTTATTAAACCCTACAAAAAATGTGAGCTATAGCAATAGAATCATAATAAATAGCTACTTTCAAAACCCGCTTACAAAATGTGTTGTTACCTTTGTATGACACCTCCCGAGCGTAAATGACATTTAAGTTATAACAACATTGGTTTTTGTAAGGCTCTATATTATTCAGATTCGGCAGAAACGCATAGCTGACTTTGTAACTCTTCCTGCATTGCTGTTGAAATAAAAACAACAGCTCATCTCATAGAAAGATAACAAGATATAAAACAATAAGTTAGGAAGAATGGGCGGGGGCTGTTTGATGGCAGTGTTTAAAGAGAGGTAATCGCTCTGTTTACGCTACTTAGCGCGTTATAATTGTCACTCTTCGGTACAATTAGAGGTTATTATGGCAACTGTTTAGAATATAACCGAATAATCAAAATAGTTGCCATTTTAAGTTTGCCTAAATCAGTTGAGAAACTAATAAAAAGCAACCAAAAGTAAAACTTGCCACTAAAGCAATTTGCCCACCAGCAGCTTGATAATGTACACCTTGCAGTAATGATTCAAATTTAATCGACCTAACTTGCTGCACCATCGCCATCGGCACAAAAATAGCCAGAAAGACAAGTATGATACCCGCATAACCTAATACACTAATAAACTGTTCTTTAGCCCATAATGCCCCCATAAGCGGAAGAAAAAATGTCATCAGGAAGGTCACCAACTTGTTTTTATTAAACAGGTCACTGTTCTGATCAAACAATGACATAGCGACCCCAAGGAATGACGTCAATAAAGCAAGACCTGTAAATAAAGATAAAATCGGACCAAGGTTAGGGTAGCGCAGTGCAAGTACAGCAATTAACTCTGATACATTAGAAAAACTCACAAGTTGCTCAACAGGCAGGTTGCCAACCACTGCATAAAGCCAAAGCAGGTAACACAATAGTGGAATCGACGCGCCAATAACGACCATATTTCTTAACTGCTTATGTGTTGCTTCGCTGTTGTACTTCACCACTGAAGGCACTACGACCATAAAACCAAAACTGGTAAACAATACCGAACTATTTTTGATCAGCTCCACTTTGCTATCGTTATTAACCAGATAGAAATTAGCAAATGAGATATTGGGTATCAGATAAACTAAGGTAATAGCCAGTACAATAATCATTATAAAAAACAGTACCCGATTAAGCTTATCAACCATTGCCGTACCTTGTGCCACAAATGCACCAGTAAACACAGTGAATAAGATCTGGCTTTGTATCAAGCTCAAATCAAGACTATAACTGTTCAATACCTGCTGCAGCAGATCACCCGCACTCACTATATATGCAATCATTAAGCAGGTAACCAAACAATACAGCAGCGCATTTGTTATCAACTGACCTTTTTTACCTAAGGTTTTACGGGCGATACTATTCATGCCAATACCACCACCGGATTTAACCGTCGCCTCAAGCAATAACAGCGCGGCATAACTAGTACCAAACCAGATAGCCAGCATTAATAGCGTGCCCCAAAGTAAACCAAACTGCGCTAATACCATAGGGATAGCAAGCATGCCGGCACCTAATGCCGTACCTGCAATAAGTAGGGTTCCCCCCGTTAATTTTAAATTCAAAAGATCTGCCTTATAAGTTGTATTACTGCGTCAAAATATTAAATACCAGGTACGCAAAAGTTAGATTGCTATTGCTAGCAACCGATTAAATCCTGAATCCATTCAGATTGGTTTTAAATATGAAGTTAACGCTTAATCACATACTAGGTAGCGCTTCAAATTGATTAGGAGTGACATCATAAAACAGCAATGCACACTTTGGTATTGCTTATTTCATTTAGATAATGACTTATATACCCAAACTAGTTCAAGGTGCAAATTCTGGCATCTTGAGTTAGCTTGGGTATATAGACAGATCAATAAAAATGAGGATAAAGCGCAGAGCAGAGAACTAACGGCGCCCTTTTAAATAATCTAATCTCAACTCTTGTGGAAATTTCTCAATGGCATAACGCAACATGGTACGGGGCATCCGGGTATAGAACTTATCGAGAAACAGCATCTCAACGCATAAATCACGATTGCCAATCTCGCGTAACATCCAACCTAGCGCTTTATGCATTAAATCGTGAGGGTGACTTAATAAATGCTCCGCTAATTGCAGGGTCAGTTCAAAGCGCCCTGCGCGTATAAAGGCAAAACTGCTCATTACCGCAATACGTTGAAACCATAAGTTTTCACTGCTCGCTAAAACCCAAATCTGCTGCACATCTTTATCTAATAACCACGTTCCCAATAAATAATGGGCAGAGCTGTCAACAAGATCCCAGTTATTCACACCCTTAAGGTATTTAAGATAAAAAGCGATAATCTGCTCCTTTACCTCTTCCTCTGCTTTTTCAAACTGCAACCGTAATATAAACAGCGCGAGCATGCGTTGCTCATGTATCGGTGAAGTAATTAACGGAATCAGTTCATCAAGTGCTAAATGTCTGTATTTTTTGGCAAGCTTACGAAGAGGCGGAACGCGTATTCCCCAGAACAGATCCCCTTCACCATATCCACCTGGAAATGCTTTAAAAAATTTAGGGAAAAAAACTGCTTTTTCAGGTTCGATATAAGTTTTCAGCTGCTCAATAAGTTGCTGCATTTCGTTACCTTTAGGTGTTTTGAAATTTTATATATAAAAACACGGTCATTTAAGAACAGATGGTTATGTTGGGAGAAGTAGATGTGCAGCACTCCAAAATCACATGGTTCAACAAAAGTATTAAAACCTCACTACGGTGGCATTTTATCTGGATTAGATAAACAAGCTCGATTGAAATTTACACAGCGGGCAAATTTAGCAGCAGAAACTCGCGCTTTAAAAAGAGAAAAAGCCAAACAACAAAAACAACCAAAACAACCAAAACAACCAAAAAAAGATAAATCATCTTCGTTACTTTCCTATTTTCATTTAGCCTTAAACGATTAACACTTTACTGTAAATATAGGCGCAGCCACTACACCCAAACTACTTGAAGATGCAGGAATCAGCATCTTCAAGTAGTTTGGGTATATAAGCTTTACTCTTCTTCTAGCTAAAACAAAAGCAATCAACTCTATCTTATCTTTTTGCTGACATATCTGAGTATTCCTGTAGAATGCGCCGCAAAATTTTGACTAGTATTATCCCAATTCTTTTATTTTCGTCTTAGTTTTGGTTGCTAGGTTAAAGTATAATTTACTAATGAAATATAGCTTCTTGACTATCTGAATGTTTTGCGACAGTTTGATATTGGATCGTTATATTACCCATTTATTAATAATTTGAATTGAAAAAGGGTCGATCTTTATGTTGAATAAATCTGATTGCTTGATAATTGCTATTGCTGGCGCATCTGCATCGGGCAAGAGCTTGATTGCTAATACTATTTTTGATGAATTAAAAGCTGATCTTGGGGAAGCGAAAATCGCTATTATCTCGGAAGACAGTTACTATAAAGATCAGTCTGATATGCTGATGGAAGAGCGTATAAAAACCAACTACGACCATCCTAACTCTCTAGATCATAAATTACTTATTAGCCAGCTAAAAGCTTTAATAGATGGTGAATCAGTAGAGATCCCGCAGTATTGCTACACAACTCACAACCGCTTACCAAGCACAACGCACGTAGAGCCTAAAAAGGTCATTATCCTTGAAGGGATCTTACTTTTAAGTACACCAGAGTTACGTGAACAGCTGCACGCGAGTATTTTTATGGACACGCCATTAGATATTTGTTTACTGCGTCGCTTAACAAGAGATGTTGCCGAGCGCGGGCGTACGATGGAATCTGTATTGCAGCAATATCAAGAAACTGTTCGCCCTATGTATATTCAATTTATTGAACCTTCCAAGCAACATGCAGATCTAATCATCCCGCGTGGTGGTAAAAATCGCATCGCGATAGATATGCTTAAAGCTAAAATTCGTCATTTATTAAAGTAACAGTTCGCTATCAATAGGATTAAATACAGAGCAGGAATCAATTAATGCTTTTGCCGTTAATTGAGGTACACCATAAGCCTCTGTTTTTACATCATAAGTATTCTTTACCTTATCCAATAAAATAGCAAAATCACCATCACCAGAGAGCAAAATAACGGTATCAACTTGTGGAGCAGTTTCCATAATATCTATGGTAATCCCCACGTCCCAATCGCCTTTAGCAGTGCCGTCACTGCGCTGAATATAAGGTTTGAGTTTTACTTCAAAACCGAGATGTTTAAGAACATCCTGAAATTTTTTCTGCTGGTTATCACCGCGATCGATAGCATAGGCAAAGGCATTAACAACCTCCCCCTGCTGCTTAATGATTTGCCATAATTTACGGTAGTTAAACTGTTTTCCATAAGCTTGGCGCGTGGTGTAATAGATATTTTGTACATCGGCAAAGACTGCTATTTTCTTCATCAAAAACCTTCACTCTGTTATTTTTCTACATCATGACATATAAACAGGTATAAAAAAGCCTTAAATAATCTCATCATTTAAGGCTTTTTTGTTTATTTATTAACAATGAAAGTTTCGGTTTTAATCACCGACAAAGTTATTACGCGTTGAACGCTGCTTTTTATTACTGCCAGTACTTGGTCCAGAACGCTGACCATCTCGATGTCCGACATGTGGCTTTTTCGGTTTTTTAGGTTTTGGCGCACGCGTATCTAATACCGACGGTGATAATGGCTCGCCCGGTTCAAAACCTTTTACCGTTTTACGCGGAATCACTTTTTTAATCAGTTTTTCAATATCTTTGAGCAGTTTAAACTCTTCCTGGCAGACTAATGAAACAGCTTGTCCATCATTACCAGCACGCCCGGTACGGCCGATGCGATGCACATAATCTTCACTGACATGCGGCAGGTCGAAGTTCACGACTTGCGGCAGTTGGTCAATATCGATACCACGCGCAGCGATATCGGTTGCCACTAAGACGGTAATTTGCCCCTCTTTAAATTCCGCTAATGCTCTAGTTCGTGCGCCTTGGCTTTTATTACCATGGATAGCAGCAGAGCGAATACCGCGGCCATCAAGACTTTTAACTAAGCGGTTGGCACCGTGTTTTGTTTTCACAAATACCAGTACCTGCTTCCAGTCGTTTTCTTTTATTAAGGTACTTAAAACTACCGTTTTCTTACTTTTATCCACTTCATAAATAAACTGGGTAACATTTTCTGCAGTGGTATTGCGCGGGCTAACAGAGATTTCCACTGGGTTATTTACCAGCCCTTTGGCCAGTTTACGAATATCATTTGAAAAAGTGGCAGAGAAAAGCAGATTTTGACGCTTTTGCGGTAAAAATCCAATAACACGTTTAATATCATGAATGAAGCCCATATCGAGCATTCGATCCGCTTCATCTAAAATAAAAACTTCTAACTGCTTAAAACGTACCGCATTTTGGTTATATAAATCCAACAAACGTCCCGGCGTTGCCACTAAAATATCTACACCAGCACGTAACGTCTGCATTTGTGGATTAATTTTAACCCCGCCAAATACCACTGCACTACGTAGTTTAGTGTGCTTCCCATAGGTCGCTACACTAGCATGCACTTGAGCCGCTAACTCACGTGTCGGCGTTAAAATAAGGGCACGCACTTGATTCGCTTTCGGACGCTCGCCATTTTCCAGTAATGCTAATAAAGGTAGGGTGAAACCAGCTGTTTTGCCGGTACCTGTTTGTGCAGCGGCCATCACATCTTTACCTGCTAACACTGCCGGAATTGCCTGAGCTTGAATCGGAGAAGGCTCGCTATAACCTTGCTCTTTAACCGCTTTTACTAGCGAATCGGGTAAACCTAATGAATCAAAGCTCATAACTGCATCTCTTTTATAAAGGGTGACGGAATGCCAAAAATAGGCGCGTAGCTTACAGCAAACGAACAAAGAGGTGTGATTTAAATCACGATCGCTCTATAAATAGTCAAATTGCTCTGTATAATAGCGCAACTTAAAAAATGCGGGGCCAATTTGCCACTGCATCACCATATCAATACAGTCACATTTGCTTACTAAGTTAATGCAAACGTCACATACAATTAGGAAGACAACCTTGTTAAGTACTAACAATATCACCATGCAGTTTGGTGCAAAACCTCTGTTTGAAAACATCTCTGTTAAATTTGGTAACGGTAACCGCTACGGTCTGATTGGTGCTAACGGTTGTGGTAAATCAACGTTTATGAAGATCTTAACGGGTGATCTTGAACCAAGTGCAGGTAATGTCACTAAAGATCCTAATGAGCGTATTGCAAAACTGCACCAGGACCAATTCGCTTTTGAAGAATTCTCTGTATTAGATACCGTCTTAATGGGTCACAAAGAGATGTGGGAAGTGATGGCGGAACGTAACCGTATTTACAGCCTTCCGGAAATGAGTGAAGAAGACGGCATGAAAGTTGCCGATCTTGAAACTGAATTCGCGGAAATGGACGGTTACACTGCTGACTCACGCGCCGGAGAACTGTTACTGAGCGTGGGTATTCCACTAGAGCAACATTATGGCTTGATGTCAGAAGTTGCACCTGGCTGGAAACTGCGTGTTCTGCTTGCGCAAGTACTCTTCTCAAATCCGGATATCATGCTTCTTGATGAGCCGACCAATAACCTGGACATCGATACCATTCGTTGGTTAGAGACTGAATTAAAAGCACGTCAGTGCACTATGGTAATTATCTCGCATGACCGTCACTTCTTAAACTCTGTCTGTTCGCATATGGCTGATATTGATTACGGTGAGCTGCGCTTATATCCTGGTAACTACGATGAGTACATGACCGCAGCCACGCAAGTTCGTGAACGTCAACTTTCTGATAACGCCAAGAAAAAAGCACAGCTTTCTGAATTACAAGAGTTCGTAAGCCGCTTCTCGGCAAATGCATCAAAAGCTAAACAAGCGACTTCTCGTGCAAAACAGATGGATAAAATCGTTCTTGATGAAGTAAAACCATCCAGCCGTGTTAACCCGTACATTGTTTTCAAACAAGAGAAAAAACTGTTCCGTAACGCACTTGAAGTTACAGCGGTAAGCAAATCATTTGATAAACAGCTGTTCAAAGACCTCAACCTAATGGTTGAAGTGGGTGAGCGTATTGCCATTATCGGTCAGAATGGTGTCGGTAAAACAACACTACTGCGTACTTTAATGAGCGAAATTGAAGTCGATTCTGGTGAATTTAAGTGGTCGGAAAATTCGAACTTAGGTTATTACGCGCAGGATCATGCCTACGCATTTGAAAAAGATCAGACCTTAATGGAATGGATGAGCCAGTGGATGAAGCCTGACGATGACGAGCAATTCGTTCGCGGTACATTAGGCCGTTTACTGTTTGGCTCAAATGATATCGGCAAGTCGGTAAAAATCATTTCCGGTGGTGAGCAAGGCCGCATGTTATTTGGTAAATTAATGATGGATCAGTCTAATATCCTATTAATGGATGAGCCGACCAATCACTTGGATATGGAATCTATCGAATCATTAAACTTAGCACTTGAAAACTACGAAGGTACATTACTGTTCGTAAGTCATGACCGTGAGTTTGTATCTTCATTGGCTACACGTATTATTGAAATCAAAGAAAATGAAGTTGTTGATTTCCACGGTCCGTACAGCGAATACCTGAAAAGCCAGGGTATTGTGGAAGGTTAAATTCCATCTTGTAGGTGGTTAATAAAAAAGGGCTTTATGCCCTTTTTTTGTATCTGTAATTAAACAGTTATGCTTCCGCAGCCTTAGACAGATAAATATACTGCAGGTCATTCCCCCACAGATAAATATATTTACGTTTTTTATCTTTGCTCAGCACGCATTTTCCAAACAAAATAAAACCAGCACCTTCAACATCACTTGCAGTATTAATATCAAAGCGCTCAAGCAGTTGCTCTCGATATTTGGAGATAGGTAAGCCAACGCTACGATCTTCAGCAGGGTTTAACCAGTTAAGGGTTTTATCCGCATGAGAAATCGTTCCCCAATACATGCGCGGCGCACCGTTCTCTGTGGGCTGTGCATCTGCGATATTGACAAATAAATTTTTCGCACGCCATTTGTGTGTTTCACTGGTATAGATCCAAAGATCCGATATCGCCAACGAACTGCCGCGTAATAAACTGGTCAGCAGTTTAGCTAAACCTTGTTTAGATACCTTTGGCTCATTCTCATTAACTGGCAGATCTTTTTTTACTGCATCTTTAGTTGAGTATTCCCTTCCTTCTAATGGCGTTTTTTGTGCATCTAGCACGGGCTTTTGATTGCCTTTATTAAGGGGAATTTTTTTACTGAAATCAATCACCAGCGAACCAGCTTCAAGCACTATCTGCTCAACTTCTGCGATCTGCTTTTCTTCCTCTGTTTTGCGCGCTGATGGATTAAACTCTTCACAATCGAGATCATGATAACGCGAACCAAAACACGCCTGCTTGCCATCCTTTGATGCCCTGCGGAAATAGGCTTTTTGTTTACAAACTGGGCATAACAATAAGTAACGCAACTTATCTATTTCAGCTTCAGGTAAAAGCTTAAACTCAAAAATTGAGTAAGTTTTCGGATTCTCTTCATCAAAAGTACAAATAGCATCAAGCATGTTTTTTTCCTAAATAAATCCTACTCCTATAATTTATAGGATTAATTTTTATAAATCACTGTAAAAAGAAAAAACAGTTAAGCCTGTTCCTTTTTATTATCAAAAAC
>NZ_CEZLMY010000012.1:0-31670 GCF_983033635.1 Psychromonas sp.
TTATTTCCTATATTATTATTCTTTAAAAAAGTGTTTCACATGAAACATTAAAAATATTATAAAGCGATTGTCCACACAAGTTAAGCTAAAACCCAATAATAAGTTTCACGTGAAACAAAAAAGCTCAGTATAAACTGAGCTTTTTTTATATCAATTCAGCTTACTAAAGTAAGCAGAACAGTAAATTCAACTAATTATAAAACCGAGACATCCGCAACTTGTAAGAACAGATTACGTAAACGATTTAATATCGCTAAACGGTTCTGTTTTACCGCATCATCTTCAGCCATAACCATCACATTATCAAAGAAACCATCTACAGGCGTCTGTAAGCTCGCAAGTTCAAACAATGCAGCCTCGTAATCACCTTTAGCAAATAAAGGGCTTAACTTGCTTTCCAAGCTCGCTAGTACTTCAGCTAATGTTTTTTCTGCGTCTTCTTCAAGCAATGATGCATCAACATCTGCATTAATATCACCTTTCACTTTCGCTAAGATATTGCTGATACGTTTATTAGCAGCAGCAATTGGTGCCGCTTCTGGTAACTCGTGGAATTTGGCAACCGCCTGAATACGTTTTTCGAAATCAACAGGTTTTGTTGGACGACGATCAAGCACTGATTGAATCAGTTCAACTGAGAAACCATTCGCTTGATAAGTTGCACGGAAACGTGCAAATAGGAAATCAACAACATCATTAACAACGTTCTCGTTAGTTAATTTAGAGCCGTATTGTGCTTTAGCTATTTCAGCTAATTCAACAATATCTAAATCCAAGTTTTTGTCAGTGATTATACGTAACAGACCAATCGCTGCACGACGAAGAGCAAATGGGTCTTTATCGCCTTTAGGTGCCTGGCCGATACCAAATATACCAACAAGCGTATCCAATTTATCAGCCAAAGAAACAGCACAAGCGACTAAAGAGGTTGGTAATTTATCACCCGCAAAGCGAGGTAAATATTGCTCATTCAGTGCAATTGCAACTTCATGATCTTCACCATCATGTTTAGCATAATACATCCCCATCACGCCTTGAACGTCAGGGAACTCCAGGACCATTTCTGTCATTAGATCTGTTTTCGATAATAGACCGGCTCGTTGAGCATGTTTAGTATCGGCTTTAATTTGCAGTGCGATATCTTCAGCAACGTTTGAAATACGCTCAGATTTCTCTTTCAGCGTACCTAGTTGCTTTTGGAACAATACGCTGGATAAAGATTCTAAACGGCTTGCTAGCGTTTTCTTTTTGTCAGTTTCAAAGAAGAATTCAGCATCTGCTAAACGTGGACGTACTACTTTCTCGTTACCGCTAATAACTTGAGAAGGGTCACGACTGACAATGTTAGAGACGAAAATAAAGCGAGGTAATAACTTACCATCTTGATCTAATACCGGAAAGTATTTCTGATTATCTTTCATGGTGTAGATAAGAGCTTCAGAAGGTACATCAAGGAATTTTTCTTCAAATGAACCTACTAGCGTAACCGGCCATTCAACTAATGAAGTCACTTCTTCAAGCAGCTCTTCATCAATAGCCGCGACACCATTTTCATGAGCAGCAACAGCTTCAACCTGATCACGAATAATCGCTTTACGACGTTCATAATCAACAATAACTTTACCGCTATCATCTAACAGCTGTTCATATTGATCAGCATGATTCAGTGTTAACTCAGCTTCACCTAAGAAACGGTGACCACGAATAACACGATCTGATTCAACACCTAATAATTCACCTTGGATTAACTGCGCACCAAATAACATACAAACCGTATGAACAGGACGAATAAACTGTGTGCTTGCAGATCCCCAACGCATTGGTTTAGGAATTGGTAACTTAGCAAGGGCACTAGCAGCAATAGCTGGAATCAACTGCGCTACATTTTGGCCTTTTACTTCCGACTTAAACAGTAACCACTCACCTTTGTCAGTCACCAGGCGCTCAGCTTGTTCAACTGTAATACCGTTTGAACGCGCCCAACCTTGTGCAGCTTTAGTCGCTTGACCTTCTGCATCAAATGCAACATTAACTGCGGGTCCACGTTTTTCAACAATTTTATCTGTTTGAGCATTTGCCAGATTAGAAACAATTAACGCTAAACGACGTGGCGATGCCAACCAACGTACACTGTCGAATGCGATCTCTGCTTTATTTAATTCAGTTTCTACGTTACTTGCAAAAGATTCAGCAAGTTTACGTAATGATTTTGGTGGTAACTCTTCGGTTCCCAGTTCAATCAGTAAATTTTCTTGTGACATGAAACTTGCCTCTATTTATCTTGTTTTTTGCAAAGTGGGAAACCAAGTGATTCACGCTTAGCGTAATAAGCTTCAGCGACCGCTTTTGATAATGCACGAACACGTAAAATATAACGTTGACGCTCTGTTACCGAGATAGCATGGCGCGCATCTAACAGGTTAAATACATGAGATGCTTTCATCACTTGCTCGTAAGCAGGAAGCGGCAAACCAGCTTCAATCAGTTTTTGACTGTCTTTTTCACACTGATCAAACTGTGCAAACAGTGCATCAACATCAGCATGTTCAAAGTTATAAGTTGATTGTTCAACTTCATTTTGGTGAAAAATATCACCGTAAGTCACTTTACCCATCGGACCATCAGTCCAAACAAGATCATAAATACTCTCAACACCTTGTACGTACATTGCAATACGTTCAAGACCGTAAGTGATCTCACCGGTTACAGGAGAGCACTCTAAACCACCAACTTGCTGGAAATAAGTAAACTGTGTTACTTCCATGCCGTTTAACCAGATTTCCCAGCCTAATCCCCACGCACCTAACGTTGGAGATTCCCAGTTATCTTCTACAAAACGGATATCATGAATTGAAGTATCAATACCAATCTCTTCAAGTGACTTTAAGTAAAGCTCCTGAATGTTTTTTGGAGATGGTTTTAAAACTACTTGGAATTGGTAGTAGTGCTGCAGGCGGTTTGGATTTTCACCGTAACGACCATCAGTAGGACGACGGCATGGTTGAACATAAGCACTGCTCATTGGCTCAGGACCAATAGAACGTAAGAATGTTTGCGGGTGGAATGTACCTGCGCCCACTTCCATATCAAGCGGTTGAACAATGGCACAACCTTGGCGAGCCCAGAAATCTTGCAGTGCAAGAATTAGCCCTTGGAATGTTTTTGTATCGAATTTTTGCATGATTTCGGCTTCGAGTTGGTTATAAAAAATGGAGTGTATTATACCTATTGAAGCCGATTATACCAATGACAATCAGTTACATGAGTCAACTTTAAAGTCAAGAGTAAGGCTGCAGGAGCAAAGATTACTGATTAATATTAAAACGACACAAGGTTTAAGCACACAAAAGCAAGGTGATAATATAAATTAACCAGGCAACTTGATTTGTATTTAAGTCAGTTACGCATAACTTAAATAGTAATCCACTGCAGAACAAAAAAGCAGGAACTTCACCAAGCCATACCGGACACGGCAAGCAAGCAATGGCAACAAAAGAAAGTAAACACTCACATTAAAGTTGTGATTCGCCGGGTAATAAACGCAGGAAACCGATATAAAAACGCTCCCACCAGCTACTGTAGGGTTCGTTATAATAAGTAGTCGTTTTGCTTCCACGTTTCTTTTGCCACACAACCTGATCATTTAATAAAAGCAATTCAAAGGCAATACGGTGAATATTTTCATCAAAATGCAGCGCAATATCTGCAGCTAACTCATCTGAATCAATAATAACGCCAATTTCAGTGTTTTCATTAATAGAACGGGGATCTAAGTTCAGTGATCCGATAAAGGTATATTGCCTGTCCAAAACAAAATATTTTGCATGGAGACTTGCTTTGGAGATGCCGATTAAGTTCTTTTTTCTCTTTGGCAGCCCTTTAAGTGCAATTTTTTCAGTTAAAATTTCACTGTCCACCTCGTATATTTTTACGCCCATCTTTAATAGTTTTTTTCGATATTTTGAATAACCGGCATGCACGACCGTGACATCATTAGACTTTAATGAGTTGGTTAATATTTTTACCTTTATGCCCCTATCTATTAATGCTGCAAACAGGGCTAAGCCTTCAACGCCTGGCACAAAATAGGGGGAGACAATCACCAACTCTTTTTTAAGAGATTGAAAATACGGACTTAATTGTGGTGTTAAATGGTATTCTGTTTTATCTCTGCTTTTAACTATTTTAAGTGGGTCATCATAAAGTACCTTTGCATAACCAGCGTATTGTTTTACTTCGTTATTCTTTAATAATTCGATTAAGTTATTCTGTTGTAGCGTTTTGATGAAAGCATTAGTTTCGTTCTCAACAATAAATTGCTGAAGCGCTTTAGAGACCTCACTTAATGAGTTTTCTGTCACTTTATAATCACTTAACAATTCAATCGGATAGGAGAGTTTATTATTCCAATACAGATCAAAAGAAGTGGATACCTGCTGTACAGCCGGGCCTGAAAAGGCGACATCTAAATCACCAAAAGCAATATCAGGATCCGCGCCAAAGTAAACATCGCCAATGTTTCTCCCCCCTAAAATAGAGAGCGTATTGTCAACAGTCAGCGATTTATTATGCATGCGCCGGGTGATTGAACCGAAGTGGGTAACAAACTGGCCAGTGCGACTTTTGCCGCGAATAAAGGGGTTGAATATCCGCACTTCAAAGTTTGGATGAGCGCTTAGCATAGCAATGCTTTTCTCCCTACCATCCAAGTCCATATCATCCACTAATAAACGAACTCGCACACCACGCTCGGCAGCTTGCCACAATGCAGTTGTTAACAAGCCACCGCTTAAATCTGAATGGTATAAATAATATTGCAGATCAATGCTCGACTGCGCCGCTTTTATTAATGATAGTCTTGCTACAAACGCATCAATACCGTCATCCAATAACAAAACAGACACTTCGCCGGGATTTATATTCAGATATTGATGAGCCGCTGCAACCTGTTTGACTAACGTTGAGTGTTCCGATTTTGCAAGTGCATAACTCGCTGTACTGCTGTTTTCAGGCAAGCTGACACATGCAAGTAACTGAGAAACGAACAAAATTGAAATAAAATACCTATACATAACCATATCCATATGAAAAGTGAGAAGTTAATAAATTAATTGCAGTTACTAATATATATATTTCAATATAATGAATAATTTCAGACATTCAATCATAGAAAGCTCTTATGAATACAAAACTAAAAGAAAGCGACCTCTATTTGCCGGTAAAATCATTTCTGAATAACTTAGGTTATGAGGTAAAAGGGGAGATTAAAGACTGTGATATTGTTGCTAAAAAAGATGATCTCTTAATTATTATTGAATTGAAATTAAATCTGAATATCACCCTGTTATTACAAGCGGTAGAACGTTTTACCCTTGCTGATATCGTGTATATCGCCATTCCCAGGCAATGCACGCTTTTCAAAAAACAAGCCAAACAAGTAAAAAAACTGATCGCTCGACTAGGTCTGGGTTTGATTGTGGTAGATATGCAAAAGGAACAGCAATATGTAGAGGTGATTAACGATCCTAAAGACTACAGCCCGCGTAAAAACAGGCGTAAACAGCAAGCCCTGTTAAAAGAGTTTAGTAATCGACAGGGTGATACACAAAAGGGGGGATCTACTCGCAAACAAGCTGCTTTAACCGCTTATCGTCAACGCTGTATTCGTGTTGCACAGTATTTGTCAAAACGGCCAAGTGCAAAAGGGGCGGAAATTAAAAAAGCGATTAATGAACCACAAGCCACCAGCATGTTAAATCAAAACTATTACGATTGGTTTAATAAAGTGGAGCGGGGTATCTATGCGATATCAGAAAAAGGGTTGATCGAGCTACCGAGTTGGCAGGAAAAAATGGATCAGGTTACTTTACAAAAATAACCTGATTCATTATCTGCGATTAATTAATCGGTTACACGTTTAAAAATTAATGAGGTATTAATACCGCCAAAGGCAAAGTTATTACTCATGATGTAATCACAATCGATTTCACGACCACTGCCGGTGATATAATCAAGATCACCACATAAAGGATCGACATTTTTCAGATTTAGGGTTGGATTAAACCAGCCACTGTTCATCATCTCAATTGCCACCCAAGCTTCGACTGCGCCACAAGCACCTAAAGTATGACCGAAATAACTCTTTAGTGAACTAATCGGTGTTTTATTACCAACTACATTTTCCGTCGCATTAGTTTCTGCAATATCACCACGTTCGGTTGCCGTGCCGTGTGCTGAAATATAACCGATTTGATCTGCACTTAAGTTTGCATTTTTAAGCGCCATCTCCATACAGATCTGCATCGTTTCCTGCTGAGGTTGTGTAACATGTGTTGCATCGCAGTTAGTGGCAAAACCAACTAACTCAGCATAAATTTTTGCACCGCGTGCTTTAGCGTGTTCATACTCTTCTAATACTAAGGTACCGGCACCCTCACCAATCACTAATCCGTCCCGGTCTTTGTCGTATGGACTTGGTGTTGACTTAGGGGCATCATTTTTAAGGCTGGTAGCAAATAGAGTATCAAATACAGCGGATTCTGTTGGGCATAACTCTTCCGCACCACCGGCCACCATTACCGTTTGATAACCATGTTTAATCGCTTCGTATGCATAACCGATTGCCTGGCTACCTGATGTACAAGCGCTACTAGTTGGAATAATACGACCTTTTAAACCAAAAAACAGTCCAACATTAACCGCGCTGGTATGCGGCATCATCTGTACATAAGTGGTCGCAGTAATCGCTTTGGTGCTTTTTTCATTAAGCATCACCCCAAAAGCACCAACCGCATCCGTACTACCGGTTGATGAGCCATAGGCTACACCAGTTTGTCCGTTAGTCAGTATTTCATTACCAAGCAAACCACTTTGTATCAGTGCATTTTCAGAGGCTAGTGTTGCCAGTTTAGAAACACGTCCCATGCCTCGCGTTTTTTTACGGGTATAATGTTTTGGCAGTTCAAAATCAATAATTGGCGCGGCCAGCTTAGTATTTAAACCGTCATATTGCTCATAACTCTGCATATATAACACAGCGTTTTCACACGCTTTTAATCTTTCTTCAACACTTGAATAGTTATTACCAAAGGCAGTAACACCGGACATTCCCGTTACAACGACACGACGTTCCATTATACCATTCCTCCATTAATAGAGATCACTTGACGAGTCACATAAGCAGCCAGATCAGACATTAAATAACTGACTAATCCTGCAACTTCTTCAGGTTGCCCCATGCGGCGTAAAGGCACAAGCGGTAAGGCGTGCTCTTTAACATGTTCATTAACCATACCAGTATCAACTAACCCTGGTGCAACACAGTTAACCGTTATTTTGCGTTTAGCCACTTCTAGGGCAAGCGCTTTAGTTGCACCGATAATGCCAGCTTTAGCTGCACTGTAGTTAGTTTGCCCGCGATTACCAACTAAGCCTGAAACTGACGCAAGTGTAACAATACGCCCACCTTTACGAAGCTGTACCATTGGCATTACACAGGGATGTAATACGTTATAAAAACCATCCAGGTTAGTGTGTACAACACTATCCCACTCTTCACCTGTCATTGCCGGAAATACAGTGTCGTTAGTAACACCTGCATTACTAACTACACCGTAATAGGCACCATGATCGGAGATATCGCTCTCCAAAATCTCTCGACACTGCTCACGATCTCTAATATCAAACTGTAAAATGCGCGCACAACCGCCTAATGTTTTAATTTCTTCAACTGTTTGTAATGCACCATTTTTATCACCCATATAATGAACTGCAATGGTGAAGCCATCTTGTGCAAGTTGTAGCGCGATAGCACGACCGATACCTTTACTTGCACCTGTTACTAATACCTGTCTAGTCATTGTTTTTCCCTTTTAACATCTCTTCTAATTTATCTTGTGAAGGAACAAAGGCGTTTAACTGGCTTGTTGCCAGCTCTTTTCCATCACATTCAATTCGGCAACTAAATGCAGCCATACCTTCACTTTCCATTACCTGTTCCGCATAAACATCTAGCACTTGACCTTGAGTGTAAACTTCACACTCCGTTGTATAACGGCGGCTTCCTAATAAAAAACCAATTGGAGAAGGCTTATCCTGCAACCAGGCATGATAACCAGACCAAGCGGCAACCGTCTGCGCCATAAACTCGATTCCCACCCACGCAGGAGTACCATTAATCTGTTTATCAAAAAACAGTCCATCTGAGTTGATATTTACCTGGCAGTGAATTGTTAACTCAGCCACATCAATTAGCTTATCGATCAATATCATAGGGGCTTCATGTGGCAGAAGTGAAGCGACGTCAGGAAGTTTATTCATTTGTTTATCCAAATATTAAACGGTAATTTATTAATAGGTTGTCATTCTAAATAGATGCGCTGTTGGTAAATTTACTGTTCAGCATAGCCAAATATCAAGCTGACAGTGGTTACAATAGATGCCAGCAAAGGCCAATGCCTTTGTGCGCTAAAAGGCTCAACGCCAATAAAATTATTCATCTGCATAGCCAAATATCAAGCTGACAGTGGTTACAATAGATGCCAGCAAAGGCCAATGCCTTTGTGCGCTAAAAGGCTCAACGCCAATAAAATCATTCATCTGCATAGCCAAATATCAAACTGATATTATTCCCGCCAAAGGCAAATGAGTTACTTAAAATCGCTGGCTTTGCTAGTTTTTGATCCTCTTGCACAAAACGGATTGGCGCGAGTGATGGATCATAGTTGCCATCATTAATTTGTTTAGGTAAATCTAAGTTTTGATCTAAGACTAACCAGCAAATTGCTGCTTCTAAAATACTTGCCGCACCTAATGTGTGCCCGGTAAATGGTTTAGTTGAGCTGACAGCTACTGTATCTGAAAACAGAGAATAGATAGCTTTTGACTCCATTGCATCATTAAGCTTCGTAGCTGTACCATGAGCATTAATATAACCGATCTGAGCGGGTTGTAACTGCGCATCCAGTAATGCTTTGTGCATCGCTTCAATGGCCCCTTTACCTTCTGGATGGGGCGCTGAAATATGATGAGCATCTGAACTATCGCCAGCCCCCAGTAGCGCGAGACCAGTGTCATTTTTCTGTCTGGATAACAACATAAAAGCTGCTGCTTCACCGATATTGATACCTTTACGGTTCTCACTAAATGGATTACAAAACTCATTTGATAACGCTTCTAAACCATGAAAACCATTTAAGGTCAGTTTACACAAAGAATCTGCTCCACCAACAACAACTGCATCAACAATTCCCGCTTTTAATAATCTTTTTGCGGATAAAAATACCCGTCCGCTCGAAGAACATGCGGTAGAAATAGTATAAACAGGACCAGCTATTTGAAAATAATCAGCAACAAACTCACCTAGATTACCCACTTCTTGTTGGTGATAGTGATAATCATCAGGCAATCGCCCCGTTTGTTGTTTTGCTGCTAAAGCTAATTCACCATCAGCAATCCCCGAAGTGCTGCTACCAACAACAACAGCAACACGATCCGCTCCATATTGCTGGATCGCTTGCTCTATCTGAGATTCGATTTGCATAAGAGCAGACAATGCCAAACGATTATTGCGCGTGTTTTTATTCTGTAAACTTGCATCAATTTCAGGTAACTGACTTGTAACTTTACCAACAACAGTGTCACCGCCATCATTTAGCCAGCCAGACTCCAGGCACATATCTGGTGAAAAACCTGATGCCAAACGCTTTACACTCTCCTGTTGTGTAGCACCTAATGCAGAATTCATCGCACAAGCATGAATGTAAACAGGAAAGGTTTGACGATTATCTGCTTTAGTATCCATTTAATTCTCTATTTATCTGTATCTGTTTTGCTGGTTTCGATAGTGATGGTGTAATCAAAGATATGATGTTTAAACACTATGGTTCCATCAATATAAGGTTGTGTTTGATAAGTCACATCGGCAATAACTTTCCCCTTTTCATCAATTAACTCGCGTTTTAAGTCTCTTTCAATTAGCGACCAGCCTATCTTCCCTAACGGTTTTTCCCATGCTTCAACAGGCCATATCGAAATCATCACATTAAATAAAACCTGCTCCGGTTTAGGCAGGGTGTCCGCTAATCTACTAAGCACATAGGTTTGAATCTCTTCACCAGAATAGGTAAGACTTAGAATGCGCGCTCCCCAAGCTGAAAACCCCGCTAATACTACGCTTTGTTGCTCCACCTGCAACTGCACCAGTAATTTTTGTTGTTTATTCTTACCCCATTGCGCCGTAATAAGCTGACTGACATTCAGTGTTTGCCCTAGTTCAGCAGGTTTTGGCAAACTTACAAATACCGCTTTATTCACTTCAACTTGCACTGGGTGGGTGGCAGGTTGCATTGCACAGCCAGTTAACAAGAGAGCTAATATACAAAAGTAAAAGCAATTTATTTTCATATTGTTATCCTTTTACTGCTTGGTTAATCATTGCTAAAGGAGAAAGCAACCAGGCGACGATAATGCCCGTTAAAACTGTGATACCAAAACCATGAATTGCCTGGGTTTCACTTAACGCCAACAAGCCAAATGATAATACCGTTGTAATTGCTGACAGTGTAATTGCAAGCAGGGTGTTTTTTGCCTCAACCTTTTCTTTCTGCTCAGCAAAAAATAGCGTGTAATCAATACCAATACCCAAAATCAGAATCAGCGCTAATAAATTAAAAATAGTAATAGGTATGCCCACCACACTGGTTACCGCCAGCCCAACGCAGGCTGCAATCACAGGAGGAGTGATCACCAGAAAACCAAGCTTTAAACCATAACGCCAGATTAACAATAAACCAATCAATAAGTACGCAGAAATTAATAGTTTACTGATATGCACACGATAGATGCCAAAAATAGTGGAAACCTCATTAGCTTTATCTAGGTAGGTTAAATCATCATTTGAGGAGATATAGGCCTGTATAACACCGCTATCATTTACTTGATTGAGTAAAATTACCGCTGAACTTTTACCGTTAATTTTATCTAACCATAAAAAACCTAACGGCTCAGAAACAGTTGAGGCTAAATAATCATCAACCAATAAGGGGTTAAACTGCAGATCAAAACCTAATGGCTCAGAAAAGTTTAATTTTGCAGCCAGCTTCTCAGCTTGTGACTGATATAAAGTTTTCACTAATGCAAAATTTTCTTTTTGTCTTTTAATAGAGGGTACATATTGGCTGATGCTCTGATAGTTAAGCAGAACGCCTTGTTTTTGCCAGTCAGTTAACTGCTTACCCACTTCACTCAAACGAACCAGCAAATCCTCATCACTTGCAGCTTTCACTAAAAGAAGCTGCTGACTTTGACCAACACCCGTAACGGTTTTTATCTGTCTGTCTTGTGCTTTTAAATCACTTGGCAGTGCCTGTAATTGGCGAATATCATCATCAAAATGGACGTTATAAAAACCAACAAATGAAAACAGCAATAACAAACCAGGCAGAAGCAGTCGTAACTTAGGCTTTTGCCATAACTTTAGCCATAAACTGATAAAACGTAATTGCGGGACTGCTGTTTTACTTGCTGATTTAGCTAACAAAGGATACCAGCAAACAACGGTCAGGTAAGCGCCCAACAGACCGACCACAGAGAACAAGGAGAGTTGCTGTAAACCAGGAAAAGGGGCAATCAACAAGCCTAAATATCCGATTAAACTGGTCAGCAAACCTAAGGTAATCGCATTGAAAATATGTTTTAACGCCAATTGAGGCTGCCATCTGTCTTTAGCAACTAAACGCTCGGTTAAATAATGAAAAGCATAATCAATTGACACACCAATCAAACTCGCACCAAACACTAAGCTGAACAGATGAACTTTGCCAAAGACAGCCACCGTGATTACAAAAGCCACCAGTAAACCACAGCTTATTGATAGTAATGCCAGCGTTAGCGGTAAAACACTGCGATAAACGCTTAGCAGTAAAATCACAACACCAATTAGCGAACCTACACCTATCGTACTAATTTCGCTCTTTGCACTTTGTGTGCCGTAAGCGGCAAAAAAAATAGTACCTGTATGCAATAGTTTCACGTGAAACTCTGCTTTTATACTATCTTCAAGCTGCGTTAAATTCGACAACCTATTTTGTAACTTCGTATCGTAAGGGTCACCAAGCAGATCTGCGCGAATAATAATGTAGTGTTTACCTTGGTACTGCGTGGTTAAATATCCCTGGTACAAACTAAAGTTTGATGAAGAACCACTTTGTGAAGAGATATAATCCCGGAACAGTAAAAAGGGATCATTTTCTAACTCTCCTCCAGTCACACCGGAAAATGGGTTATAAACCTGCTGCAGCACTTTTGTTACTTGCTTTTCAGGAGCCAGTTGTAAGCGTTCTTTTTGCTGATCATTAAGTAATTGGGCACGATAAGGGAAATACAGTTTAGCCCAGGCTTGTTGCTCATGAGCGCTTAATTGCGCTGAAAAGCCAGAAAACAGCTTGGTGGTTAATAACTTAGCTGAAAAGTCAGATGCAGCAGCAACAAGCTGTGTTTTATCTTCACTTGCAAGTAAGAACACTACTTTATTACTGACATTGTTGCTAACTTGCTCAAAAGCCTGTTGTGCAAAGGGATCTTGCTGGTTTTCTGGTAATAAGGCTAATATATTTGTTTCAATTGGTAACTCTGCCTGCAAAACCGTTTGTCGCACTAAAGCGACCGTTGCAAGCAGTATAAAAAACAGCCAAAAAAAGACCAGTTTAGAATTGGAAAGCACGTTGTTCATCTTCACTTAGAGTATTAGGAGTGGTTTGTTGCTGTTCAAACTTTATTTCTGAAATATCACCACTGAGTTCGGTTAAAACAAGAAAATCAATGAATTCAGAGCCTTCTATTGAAATATTGGCAAAAACTTTATTTAGTGGTGCTGATTTTGGGGTTAATAATAATAACCAGTTTGTGCCTTTTTCACTGAGCTTAATATCAAATTGATCGGTTAACTCATCCATATCACCTTTGAACAGTGACAAAAACAGATGACTAAAGTAAAAAACCATCGGGTTATCTTTAGCAACAATCACCTCAGCAGCTTGCTCCCCAAACTGCTGACTGAGTTTCTCTTTCACTAAAACTAAAGAAACCGGAAAAGGTTCAACTTGCTGCCAAAGCAGACCTTGATTTTGCTCCAGTAGAAAGTTTCCGTGTGAAACAAGCGGTTGATTAAACATCTGCATAGTTTTAGTTTGCGTAAATAAACCACGTAGCAAAGAGTGCGCGGTTAATTTTTGTTGCACATCAGCGAGTGCCACTGCTTGCGTGGAAACACTAAACACAAACAACAGTGAAACAAACAAAGCAACTAACTTCTTTTTAATCAACAAAATAGGGCTCCAGCTTATCAATAAATACCTTTGGTGAAGCAAAACACATCTCTTGATTCGCAAGCTCAACAGCCACTTGCCTTGTGTAAGCCTTGGTCATACGCGCGCCAGTTTGTGCATCATAAATAATATAATCTACACGCAGGCGGTTTTCCCATTCACTTAATGTGGCAGTTACTCTAATTTGATGGTTATAGGGAACCGCTTTGACGTACTTTACATGGCTATCAATGACTGGCCAGACATAACCTGAAGCTTGCATTTCACTGTAGTTGTAATCGATTTTTTCCATCAAAATACGACGCGCTTCTTCAAAATAGCGGAAATAGTTACCATGATAGATAACTCCCATAGGATCAGCATCCTGAAATGCCGTCGTTAAGGTTATTTCTGCAATTAGATTAATATTTCTGTCGATCATTAATAACCCCTAACGCTTAATATAACGTCCAGTGTTGAGTTTGAATTAACTGCATAAAGTGACGTAAATCAGCCTCTAACGGACGGTCTTCATCAACGGGTGTAAATTCACTTAATACCGCTTCTGTCATTGTTTTTAAGCCGTCACTGAAATGTGTTTCATCTAACTCATTATGACGTTTACGAATAACTAAAGCTTGTGTTGCCGCCAGTATTGATGCAGAAGTTACCTGCTCGGTCAGTACTAACACACGTAAACAATCACGTGACGCAATGGTGCCCATACTGACTTTATCTTGGTTATGACACTCAGTAGAACGAGAGAATACACTCGCTGGCATAGTATGTTTCAATGCTTCCGCCGTCCATGCAGAAACGCCGATCTGTACCGCTTTAAAACCATGGTTGATTGGTTTACGTGGACCTTCTGCACCCGTTAAATTAAATGGCAGACCATTATTAAACTTATAATCCATCAGCTGTGCCATTTGACGATCCAACAAATCAGCAATATTAGCAACAGCCACTTTTAGTGTGTCCATTGCCATTGCAATATGACCACCATAAAAATGACCACCGTGTAAAACACGTTCATTATCGCCATCAATAATCGGGTTGTCATTGGCACTGTTTAATTCATTTTCAATCATGCTGCGCAACCACGGCAGGGTATCTTGTAATACACCAATAACATGTGGCGCACAACGTAGCGAATAACGGTCCTGCAAACGGTCACTGTTACGTGGCGGGCGTTCAGCTTGTAGATCTGAGCGTAACCAAGCAGCAATTTGTTGTTGCCCAGCGTGTGGTTTTACCGCAAACAGAGACTCATCAAAATGGAAATCATTACCATGCATAGCAACCGATACCATCGCCGTCACTTTAGTCGCAACTTTTGCCAGATATTCAGCACGTTTAAAAGCTAAACAAGCTAGGGCAGTCATCACAGCAGTACCGTTCATTAACGCTAAACCCTCTTTGGGTTTAAGCTTAATCGGTTTGATATTTAACTCGGCAAAAACTTCTGCCGTTGGGCGAATCTGACCTTTATAGATAACTTCACGCTCACCAATTAAGGTTGCGGCAAGGTAAGAAAGGGGGGTTAAATCACCACTTGCGCCAACCGAGCCTTCTTCAGGAATACGAGGAGAAATATCGTTATTAATCAGTGTGATTATTTGATTAAGCAGATCATGAGTAACACCTGAAACACCTTGTGATAAAGAGCATAAACGCGTTGCTAAAACGGCTTTAGACTGCTTTTCTGTTAAGTTATCACCCAGACCACAACCATGGAAACGCGTTAAATGCAGTGGCAATTCAGAGACCAAATCTGCTGGAATCGCAACCGTACAAGAGTCACCGTAACCAGTTGTTACACCGTAGATCACACCATCTTCTTTCAACAGGCGCTCTAAAAATGCCACTCCTCGGTCAATCTTTGCTGTGAATTCAGGGTTGCTGTTCATTTCTGCGCTAGCACCATCGGAAATACTTACAATATCTTCAATAGTTAGACGTCCATCACCAAACTTGATGCTTTGTTGTTTATTTGTCATTTATTTTTCCACTTAACTGCCAAAAATTAAAAAATTTATACCACTGGGTTGTCCGAGCAGAGGGCTTTCATTTTACACGCCATATCGCGGAGATAGGGTGTATAAAAGCTCACTCTCTTTAATCAAACCTTATTTATCTTCCCGCTTTGCGCTTAACTGCCAAAAATCAAAAAAGTTATACCGCCGGGTTGTCCAAGCAGAGGGCTTTCGTTTTACACGCCATATCGCGGAGATAGAGATATTTAAAATATCACTCTCTTTAATCAAACCTTATTTATCTTCCCGCTTTGTGCTTAACTGCCAAAAATCAAAAAAGTTATACCACTGTAGCGGGGCTTTCATTGTGTAAAATTCTAAGCGTTTTGCATATGATTCAACCACCTTTTGTAAAGCCAGTTCTCGCTTGCCTCTGGGTAATTTAATCTGTTCACTAAAGGGTTCAAAATACACATCAAAATGGACCTGTTTTTTGCTTTCGTCACGTAGACCAAAAAGTAAATATACTGGCGCTTTTAAAATCGAAGCCAGCAAAAAAGGGCCTTGCGGGAAGGGCGCAGGCTTTCCAAGAAAGTCTGCCCAGATAGCGCGTTGTTCAACACTGGTTGATGTCCGGTCACCGACAATGACTACCCATTCACCTTGCTCAATTTTCTGATCGAGCATTATCGCAGTTTCTGGGCCGAGTTTATTAACCTGAATGATATTCAGATCTGACTTGGGATTAACAGCCTTCATCACGGCATTAAAACGCTGTGCATGCTCGGTGAAAACCAGCGCATTAATCTTCAGATCAACATAAGACTCGCTTAACGCGCGGCATAATTCTAAATTTCCAAGGTGTGAGCCGATAATAACAATACCGCGAGACGATTTGCTTAATGGTTCAACATATTCAATACCATGAACGGTTAGATTATTTTTTGAAAAGTCACCTTTCCATGCAGCCAGTTTATCTAAAATAGTTTCAGCAAAAGAGTTGAGGTGCTTATAAACACTTAACTTTTCAGGTAAAACAGTCCCCGTGTTTAAGGAATATGTTTTTAGGTTCTGTAAATATTGTAAAGAAGCCTTACGTGTCGATTTCGCGGTCAGAGTGTAATAAGCGATCACTACTTTTAATAACTGTTTAAATACAGCGCGGCCAAACAGAGAGTATATGGCCAGTAGGATTTTCATTCCATAGTAGGTTCCGCGTTCAGACTGCCTTGACCAGTGGTTGGCTTTTAATCCCATTCGCTTAGAGCGCGTTAATAGTTTGGGAATACGCGGCAACATACCAAAAAACAGGCGGGTATGCATCTTGCTGATTTTCACGTTATCCCAAAAGGCATCAAAATGAGAAATACCATCTTCAGGGTATATCACCTGAGTTTTTATAAAGCGTACATCACAATCATTCCAATAGAGTTTGACCATTATTTCAGTATCAAAATCCATTCTTAATCCAATCTTTTCCTGCAGGATAATATCTATAGACGGCTTTACTGGATATGAACGGAAACCGCACATACTGTCTTTTACTGAGAATGACAGGGTTTCAACCCACACCCAAAAATGGGTGATATATCTGCCAAAAAGTCGACCTTTTGGCACCGACTGATCATAAATAGGGCGCCCGGAAATTAATGCGTTGGGATGTGCTTTTGATTCTTTTATTAATACTGTCAGAGCAGACAGATCATGTTGACCATCGGCATCAATTTGTATTGCATGGCTAAACCCAAGTTCCTGCGCGGTTTTAATACCGGCTATAACGGCGCCACCTTTACCTTGATTTTCACTCAAGGTAACCACAGTTGTTGTATCCGCAAGCCTGTTGATTACCTCCTTGGTAAGCAGATCACTACCGTCATCAACAATCAGCACAGGATAATCATAATCAGCCAGTAAAGTTTTAACCACAGCCGTTAATGCTTGCCCGTGGTTATAACAGGGGATTAAAAAGCAGGGTTTGAAATCGCTCATAATCCCTTATTCGCTTACAAGTAATTTGATACGGCCAGAAGAGTGCTGACTAGTTTCAGAGCTATAGGAAAAATGCAGTTTTTGTTTATCTGCATCCCAAGTCAGCGTTAACAAAATAATACTGTTTGGTAAAATGGGCTCTTGGAATTTAATCACTTCCATGCCTGCAAAACGAGTACCTGTATTAAGAAGTTTTTTTCCGTAAAAAATGGCCCAGTCGATTTGCGTTACTCCGGGAAGTAACGGGTACCCCGGAAAATGGCCTTCAAAATCGGTAATATCAGCGTCAACTTGTAACGTTAAACTGGCCTTGTTAGCGCTGATCTGCTGCTCAATAATAGTGGCTTTACGTTGTGGCATTATCTGTTCCGCTTTCTTTACTAAATAGTTGTGATATTTCACTGTGTAAACGTTTACCTTGTTTATTTACTGGGATTTCACAGACAACACGATAGTGTCTGGGAATACCAACAGGCTCAAGCCACAAACGTAAGGCTTGACGGAGCTTTATCCAAAACTTTCCTTTACCAAGCTCCTGCAGGGTGTTTTCCCCCTGCACAGTAAGCTTAATAACAGCCCCTAAACTTAAGCGATGAAGATCATCATGCACCAGGACAGCGCTCTCATCTATCCATTCAAGTTGATTTAAACGTTGTTCAACTTCTATCAGTGAGATACGTTTTTCTTCAATTTTAACGATCCGATCAACTCGTCCTTTTAAAACAAATTGATTCTTTTCCAATAACTCACATTGATCGCTTGTTTGATACCATGACTTTTCATCTATCCATGGTGAACGCAGGCTTAAACAATTATCAGCAGTAAGTTGTGAAAATATTCCAGGAAAAAAAGTCCACGGCATTGTCGCCTGCAATTGTTGGCGATAGCCAATTCCGCCTGTTTCCGTGCTGCCAAAAACTTCAAATGGATATTGTTTAAATAATGCATAACATTGCTGCGCGGCAGTTAAACTTAACGGCCCACCCGATGAAAAAACAGCGCGATACGGTGCACATTTTTTATCTTGTTGCAGACGTTTTAACAACGCAGGACTACTGATCAAAGTACTATTATTATCAGCACAAGCGACTAGCTGTTCAGGGTAAACTAAATCAAAACGTTGAAAGGCTCGCCCTGCGCATAATGGCCATAAAATACGAAACAAAAGCCCGTAGATATGCTGGTGAGAAACAGTACTAACAATATCAGAGCCAGCAAGTAGATCGCCCCATACCGCCTCAAGTTGAGTAATTTCAGCATCCAACATAAGTAACGATTTATTAATCGCTTTCGGTAAGCCGCTTGATCCTGAAGTAAACAGGGAGATCTCAATTTGTGATAAATCTAACTCTGAAAACTGCAAATCATTTGTCTGATGTTTATCTGTCAAAGGCAGTATCAGTTGCTGTTTGGTAAAATCACTCGCAACTAATCCATCATGAACAATTGCGTCAAAGTGTGCAGATAAAGACAACAACATTGCTGGTTGGTGATTACCGGGTAAAACAATCTTTTTATGCGCATATACGGCTGCAAAAAACGCCACGCAAAAGAGGTAGCTATCATCACAACAGATAGCCAGACGTTGTTTATTAAAGGCGTTAAGCTTAACGGTTAATGTTTTTATATCCGATAAGAATTGCGACCAGCAAACAGTTTCACCTGTAGAGAAAGAAACCGTTTTTTGATCTTCTCTGTCACTAAGCAAAACATTTTTTAGAGAGCTAAAAATCATTCATTTTTTCTTTTAACATAGATACGAACTAGAAATTCACAAGCGAACAGAGAGCCGGCTAACAGGTAGCTGATTAACCCGTTATATAAGGTCCAAATATCAAGAGACATAAAACTGGTTGTCAGGGAGATCGAGCCATTAGCAATAAAAAACAAACACCATACTCTGGTCACAGTACGTGTGTAGCTGATGGCGTAATCAGGTAACTCCGGATCTTGCAGACGAGCAAAACGCTCAACCATGGTCTCTTTTTGCCATAAGCTAGATGCAAACAAAATAAGCATTAAAATATTGACAATAACAGGGTAGTAAGTGAACCAGCTGGTATCTTTAAAAACCGATGCTAGCAGAACCAAAACAAGTCCCATAGCACCACTTACCCAGGTAATATATTTTAATTCACGTAAACGGGTTTTATTACCACCGATAATACGCAAAACGAATAATACACCGAGCACGCCAGCAACCGTTCCAACTCCCCATTGATTTAAGCCGTAATAAACAGCAAATGGATAAGCTAATAAAACAATTGCCGACAATATTGTCAGCAATTTCATTATTTATTTTTCCTGCAGCAGTTCAATAACGGAGTTAACAACGTCATCAACACTACGTACCATTTTAAATTCTTCAGGTTTAATTTTTTTGCCCGTTAGCTTTTGCAGATGAACCACTAAATCAACCGCATCTAAACTATCCAAATCAAGCTCCTGATAAAGTTGTGTTTCAGGCTGAATATCTGCAGCATCAAGCTCAAACAGTTCAACCAAAGCATCTTGGACTTGGCTGAAAATTTCATCTCTATTTAAATCGGTCATTTTATTACACTCTATTTGCTGAAATATATTTTGCTAAATTTGCTACTGACGCAAAATGGTCACGAGTTTGCGTATCATCGGCATCAATAACAACACTGTATTGTTTTTTAATCGCTAAACCTAGCTCTAAGGCGTCAATTGAATCCAAACCTAAACCTTCACCAAAAAGTGGTGCGTTTGTTTCAATATCATCAACACTCATATCTTCAAGATAAAGTGCATCAATAATTAGTTTTTTTAGTTCTGTGTGTAACTGTTCCATAAATACCTACTCAATTATTTAATGTTCTGGTGATAAAAGCACGTTAGATAAGTGCTTATTTAATTTTCTAACTGCAATTGAAGGAGATTGATATTTCTCAATAAAGGGTTCTATTGCAATTTTATCTTTCACTTCAAGATGGAAAAAAGGCAAGCTATCAGGAACTTGATACCATTTTTTCTCTTTTGTTAAAAATGAAGGTGTTACTGTAATCTGCACAACACGAAGATCTGTTTCTGTTTTAATCGCGATTTGTGCAGCTCCTCTCTGTAAAGATGATTTCTTACCCGGTGTTGTTCTTGTTCCTTCCGGGAATATAAGTAAAACATTACCATCATTGAGGCGCTCTGAGCAGTCCTCGAGTAAATTCTCAGGATCTTTATTAGGGATATATCCAGCGGACTTCACCACGCCTTTCATAAAAGGATTATGCCATATTGCTTCTTTTACCAAACAATCACACTGTCCTAAACGAGAGGTAATTAATACATAATCAATTAAACTAGGATGGTTAGCAACGATTAAACAATTTTGATCATCTTTTAATTTTTCAGCGCCAACAAATTTATAATCTATAGCGCCTGTAATACGCATTGTTTCACAAAACAGATAAAACGAACGTTGGATTATTTTTTGGACCTTTGCTTCACGGCTTTTATCGTTTTTTAATGAAAAAGTTAACAGAGGAAAAACAATAAAAGTTAAAGCCAGTCCTCCCATCCCAAAAAGAAAGAAGCAAAATCCAGTGGCAAAGATGCGCCATATTTTATTTATTTTTTGGGTGATACTCATGCGCTTTTTTCCCAAATCCAATTGCTTTTTTTACTACTAATCGAAACGGTTTTCTTTTCATTTAACAAATAATCAATACAACTAAAAGCTTGAGGAGATGAACTTTCGCTTAATTGTGCCTGTTTTATTGCCTTAATTTGGAATTCCATACCGGATTCTAACAACAAACCAAGCGCGAAACCTTGATATTCCTGCAGTTCAAAAGAGTGGTAAGGTTCAGGTAAAGGTTCGTCAAAATTAACCACTAACACTTTGTCTCTCGGATGCTCTTGTAAGTAACAACTAGCTTCGATAAGCGCACTATGCAAGGTGTTTTCACCGGCGGCTAAAGAACAAACAGGAATTGCCTGCTTAGTTGAAATAGTAAATAAACCTGCGGCGGTATTATGAACCGATTGCGAGAACAGAATTGGCGAAGCATCATTCCCCGCAAGAATATCTTCGATTAGTTTAACTGTTCGAGTTAATTCGCCATGACGACTAGCAAAAACAATATAATCGATATCAGTTCCTAAAGATAACTGTGTGGCAGTCTGAACTGCAAGTTTACTTAAAGAGCTCATACGACGGCGCAGCATAGGCGGGATTAAATCAACGGGAGATTCATTTAGCACACCTAAGCATAAAGGTTGTTTTTCAGCTAACAAGTTCCAGCCGTTTTTCTCTGCAGTAGTCGGGCAAAGTGCAAACCACTTTATTATATTAAAGTTAATAAAATCCATTTATTTTTACTATCTGATTAAGTTCTTATTAATAAACAAATAACACAATAACTGAGTTATAATTTACCCGTATTTAGATCGCTCATTTTAACATTAACTGTTAATACTGTTTAGTTATTTTAATAACAACTTATTAATTGTTGTTTTCTATCAAAAAAAAATACTTAATAGTCGAGTTGTTACCGCCAACAATATCCTTTTAACTCTTTAAATGTTAACCTTCATGGCTAAAGTAAGGATGTTATTTGCTATAAGGATGATAATTTTTCCCCGCCATAAAAAGCAAATTTAGTCACAAGATCCTCATTTAAATAGTGAACAATAGATTATTCGAGACATGTAAGCCTGCTTAACTGTTTATGGTGTTTTTTAACCACAAGTCATTATTATGTAGTGCAAACAGATCATCGTTTCAAAAATTATTAATATATTAAATTCTACAGGTTAGGCAATGACTGATTATTCGAACGACCCATTTACAGCTCTTGAAGCAAAAACTGAAGCGCAAAAACTAGCTTTTGCACCTATCACATTCCATACAGCGCGCACTTTACGTGATTTAGGTATTTTAGCGGTATTAGATGAAGCTAAAGATAATGGCCTTAATGCAACACAGATAAGTGAAAAATCAGGTGTCTCTGA
This sequence comes from Psychromonas sp., assembly GCF_983033635.1. Lineage (NCBI taxonomy): Bacteria > Pseudomonadati > Pseudomonadota > Gammaproteobacteria > Alteromonadales > Psychromonadaceae > Psychromonas > Psychromonas sp. Next base: position 22,241 of record NZ_CEZLMY010000012.1, read on the forward strand.
ATATGGCGTTAAAGTATTATTGGATATGGCATTAAGTGCACATATTGTTACCTGGAATGCCCCAAATTACATTATCGCAAAGCTGGGTTATTTTTTACTACATGACGGTATGACGCGCGCTAATTTAGATTTCACCGCCGATGTTTGTTACGCCGCTATGATGCATCTTACCGAAGCCATTGAAGAGGGCACTCCTGCAGGTCTTAAAGAGTTAGGTGATTGGCCAACGATCTATGAAGGGCTTTCGCGTTTACCAGAAAAAGCTAAACAGAGTTGGTTTAACTTTGATCACTTCTATTCAGATCGTTCATTTCCTATTTTATTAAAAAAAGTGTTTGAACATAAACCAAAACGTATTTTTGATATTGGCGGCAATACCGGAAAGTGGTCACTACAATGTTGTAATTACGATAAAGATGTGGAGATGACCATTATCGATCTTCCTCAGCAAATCGAAATGGCAATGAAAAATGCTAAAGAGCAAGGTTTTGCGGATCGTATTAAAGGTTATCCAACCAATATGTTAGATAAATCATTGCCTTTACCAACAGGCGCAGATGCCTGGTGGATGAGCCAGTTCCTAGATTGTTTCTCGCCAATGGAAATACTGAGTATTTTACAACGAGTGCGCAAAGCGATGGATGTTAATACCCGCGTTTATATTCTTGAACTTTTCTGGGATGCACAACGTTACGATGCAGCAACATTAAGTCTTAACGCAACCTCTTTATACTTCACCTGTTTAGCAAATGGTAATAGCCGCTTTTACCGCAGTGAAGACTTTTTAGAAATTGTTGAAGCTGCTGGTTTTAATGTGGCTAAACGTACTGATGACATTGGTTTAGGCCATACATTACTTGAACTAAAAGCAATCTAATTTAACAACAAAAAAATAGGTAACAACAATGAAAAAAATATTACTTCCCCTATTAATTTTTACATCATCTGTTACTTTTGCTTCAGAAGTTACAAGTAATGCTCAAAAAATTAATGGTTTTTACCTCGGAGCAGGGATCGGTAGCTTTAATTATAATACAGAGCAAGATTGGGATAACGATAACCGCTATGGAAAATTAATAGAACAAACGGATGGTAATACACTTAAGGTTTATGCCGGCTATCAATTTAATAAAATAATTGCCGTTGAAGCAACTTATAGCGACTACGGTGATACTCAAGGTTACGTTTACACTTTTTTCAACAATAAAACAGCTGTGAAGCAATCTCCAACATCCTTTTCTGTTGCAGCAAATGCAGGTTATACGTTTGCTAATGGCATTCGTCCTTTTGCACTATTAGGTCTTGCTTATATGGACCTAAACTCAAGCTTTACTTTTTTAGATACAGATAATCCCATTGCAATTAAGTATGGTGTTGGTGTTGAATATGCGCCTGTTATGTTGAAAGGTGTGCAATTAAGAGTTGCTTATGAAGCTGATTCCTACTTTGCAGAGGCATATAATGGTTGGGGAGAAGATACAAATATTGATGTTTTCACTCTTAACTCCTTTTATGCGGGTATTTCATATAAATTTTAAGTAACAAACCTAATAACAAAGCTCATTAATGAGCTTTGTTGTTAAAAAACATTAAGTTTTATTAAACGAAATTGACCTTCGAAATAATCAATAAACAACAACAGCCCTTTTTCTGTTTGGATAAAATTATTTAACGCATAGAGAGCCACTGTTTCGTAAAACCCGACGCGCTGTTCATAAGTAAAACGTGTTTGCTCTGCTTTTGCCATTAATTCATTGATATCCAGCTCAGAGCAGCGCAGTGCAAAAGCAACTTGATAATCACCTTCAACACTTCGCATAAAAGCTTTTACTTGCTGTAAATTCATAGATTGCGTTATTATTTCAAGCGATGCTAATGCATTTTCTTTTTCACGATTGAGTAACATCCAATTGCTACCTTCACCCAATTCAACATCAGGTTTTAATCCAAGGTACTGCTTAGCAATTTCTGCAGGCTCAAACAGTTGATCAACACCACCAAGTAATATTTGTTGTTCTTTTTTCAGTTTTAAATCGCTACTTGCCAGAGTTAATGCCATTTCCACAACAAAACCATGATTGTAAAGGTTATTATTTTTGCTATTTAACCCTAAAAACTGCGCAATATAAAAACCTGCGGTATTACTTAAAGAGTTTATAAAGTCGACGGGTTTGGGTGGCGATTTTTCAATAAACCGATAATCACACAAACGCTTAAATACCGATATATTTCCCTGCCCTGATGTCAGGTATAAAGCTGTATTTTCGCTTATCGCTTGCTTATCTTGAATCTGTGCTACTCCAAGTATACCTAGCTGTATAAAACGATCGGTACGGCGTACAAACTTAGGCGCTACTTTTTTGCAAATAGATTTTACATCAACATCTTCAGGCTGCTGGTGATTTATTAATGCAACTTGCTGGATATAAATCACGACGGCACCTTTTCAATAATCAGCGAAACATTATTACCACCAAATCCAAAGTAATTAAGTAAAAAATTCCCCGCCTTACAGCTTATCTTGTTTTTTATTGGCGCCCATTGCAGTTCAGGATCAATATTATTAAAATTAGGTGTTCCAGGAATAAAGCCTTGTCCCACACATTCAGTTAAAAGTAATAACTCACTTACTCCACAACTCCCAAGTGTATGGCCGATATAGGGTTTTAAAGAAAAGAAATTTGGTTGTTTTTTAAATATCTGTTTCATTCCATTAATCTCAGCAATATCCCCCATTGGACTAGCCGTCCCATGGGTTTTTACCGCCGTAATATCTTTCGCCTGCAGATCACAACAATCTAATGTCTCCTTAATAACCTCCCTGATGCCGCTACCATCTAACTTAGCACCCGTTACACTTGCTGTTTCACTACGATTAACACCACCTTTAAAAATCCAGTCACTTTTACGCAGATCATCGCGACTCATAAATAGGGCAGCTAATGATTCACCTAACACCATACCCTGGCGATTTTGATCAAAAGGGGATACCTGATCAGGTGATAACAATTGCATTGATGAAAACCCCTCAAATGAAAAGCTGGCAAACATCTCCAGGCCAACCACTAACGCATAATCAATGACCCCTGCTTCTAACATAGTTGCGGCATCAATCATTGCATTAGCGCTTGAAGTGCAAGCGGTATTATAGGTAAGCGATAAATCGTTTAATGAAAAGTGCTCAATTAATTGTGATGCATAAAGCCCATTTCCAACCCGTTGATCATTAAATTTACCAGCAGATGAATCACTTGTATTTAACCAAAGCGGGTGCGATATGGACAGATCATTTGCTGAACAGCCTAAAAACAGACCGCAACGACTTAATGAATTTTTATCTAATGCCAACTTATCAATTAGCTTTTTTATAACAGGAATTATTACCGGGATAGGATCAAACAAGACTGGCAGCGGTTGTTCTGAAACCAGTTGATAATATGGATAACTGCGCTGTTCAGCAAACACATTCATCTTTTTTTCAATAGTTTGGTAAGTACCATTAAGGAGGTGTGCAAGACGCTGCTGTTTATCACCTAAAGCACAAATTATATCGCCACCTAAAATAGTAATCATAAAAACTTACTCAGCCTGTAAATAATCAGCGAGGCCATTAATAGTGGTAACTACACGGCGAAACTCTTTAGGATCGGTTAAACGCACATTAAATTGTGCTTGCAGACTCATAGATAGTTGCAGGGCATCAACAGAATCAAGATCTAATCCACTTTCAGGAGAGAATAGCAGCACATCATCACTGATATCATCAGCTGCAAATTCATCTTTTTCACACTCTTCAATAATCATCTTTTTAAGGCGCAATTTAAGCGCCTCATCCTGTGAGCCGATCATGATACTTTCCTTATTTTTATATTAAATATAATGGCAGCAATAAACAGCAAAACCAAACCAAACAGAGTTAATGCCAGTACCTCGTTGAGTACGTCAGATAAATTACCTTTACGTAAAAACAGATCTAAAAAGCCCTCTAATCCCCAGGACATAGGCGAGATATTGGCAAATTCCTGCATAAACTCGGGCATTACAAATTTAGGTACCATCACACCACCAATTGCGCCAAGTAAGACATTAAGAATACCGCCGATGGTGGTCGCTTGCTCAACACTGTCGACAACCGTTGCAATTAAGATAGACAAACCAATGGCAGCTAAACTCAGTGCAAAAGAGATAACAATCAAAGCAGTTACCGATCCCCCAATGGTCAATGCATCAGCACCAAACAGAGGAACAATATACATTCCCACCGCTATCATTAACCATACCTGCAGCTGATTGATAATCATGTAAGGGATTATTTTTCCTGCAAAAAGGGCAGGGATAGTAATATTCATAGTGCTTAAACGCATCAATGTATTTTGTTTGCGTTCACTAATGAAAATTGTCGACATTGGAATAATGACAAAAAACAGTCCAAAAACTATCCAAGAGGGCACACTTTGCTGTGTTGAAGTTGGCTTTTCATCTGCAGATAGTTTTGCATATTGAATATTCATAATATCGTTTTCATTGATATCAACGGCATCTGGGATATCAAAGCCCATCTGTTGAGCACGGGATTGCTGCAGTGAATGGAGACTGGCTAGTTTTTGCTGCATAATTATTTGCATCATTTGCGCTTTAAATAAAAGCAAAACAGTTTGCGATACATCGGAAGCAACTTGTATCTGTAATTGCTTGTTCTCTTCTTGTTCGTAACCTTCAAGGATTAAAATAAGAAACTGAACATTCTGTTGATCCACACCTTTATGATCGTCAACATTGAGCAGTTTACTATTAATCAGCTTATTTCCCTGAATTGAGCTTATAAACTCCTGGCTAGTTTCAGAACTGTCTTGATCGACAATCGCTAAAGAAAGCATTGCTTTTTGTTCGTTAAACACATCTTTTAACGCCAGCGACATAATTAAGATAAACACAGCAGGCATCACAAACAGTGCAGCCAGTGCGTGTTTATCACGAATAACAAGTAAAAACTCTTTAATTAACATCGACTTGAACATGTTACCTTCCTTTCGATGTTAAATTAATGAAAATTGATTCAAGATTGGTATTGGCATAATTTACCTGTTTAATTTTTACATTATTGTTCTCCAGCAGAGAAAGAGCTTGAGAAATATATTCAGGTTTTTTAGAAGCTAATTGTAAACAACTGCTATTGATAACGGTTAACAAAGAAAACAGCTCACAGCACTCCTGCAGAACAGCTATTGGTGTTTCATATAGTTCAATAATAAGCTGATTGCCCATCTCTCTTTCTAACATCGAGCAGATATCACCTTGTTTGATAATTTGTCCGGCATTAATTATCGCCACTTGATCGCATATTTTTTCAATTTCAGGCATGTAATGAGAGGTATATATAACGCATTTATTATCTTGTTTAAAAGAGCGGATAGTATCTAAAATTTCATTACGGGATTCGGGATCAATACCTACAGTTGGTTCATCAAAAAACAGAATATCCGGGTTATTTAATAAACCAATTGCAATATTTAAACGGCGTTTTTGTCCACCCGACAATGTTGCTGCTTTCTGCTTTAACATCGAATCTAATCGGTTAATTTCAATAGCATAACCAATATTTTTTTTAGCTGTCGCAGTTGCTATTTTTTGAATACCGGCAAAAAAATCAAGATTTTCTTTAACCGATAAGTTGTCATAAAAAGCAAGACTTTGCGGAATCAGTGAGCAACGCTGACGAATATCTTTTATATATTTAGATAAGGGTTTATCAAATATCTGTATTTGCCCGCTATCAAAGGTTGTTAAGCCGTTTAAAATGGAAATAAGGGTCGTTTTTCCCGCACCATTGGGACCTAAAAGTCCAAAGATACTATTTGCTTTAATATCTAAACAGAGGTTATCTAAGGCTTTTTTTTCACCATAGCTTTTACAAAGCTTATCTATTTTTATCATTAGAATGCTCGTAATAATTTTTTATAAACTTCAGCTTCCTGCTGAGCAACAGATTCCAGTTTTTCAGCAATAGCTAGGTAATCAATTACTTTTTTATTTTTAGAGCGGATAGATTTAGCAATAAGCAGAGCAAATTCACGCCAGGCATCGCCCGTTGCGGTCATCATTTTTGAAGCTTCAAATAACTCTTGGTTATTAATTAACTCAGCAGACTCTTGTAAAAAAGAGGCATAAATATATCTAAAACCAGCGCCACCAGTACCAATCTCTTCCTGCATTCGGATGATATGACCTAAAAACAGTTTACTGTATTGTTCGCCTTTTTTTTCTAACTGGCGAATATGCTTGGCAAGAAAATAAATTCCCTTTAAACCAGCAATCGGTACTGGCGTTTTCAGCATTGTTTTTGCTGTTTTTTTAATACACTTAGGTAATACTTTTTTATAATCAATCTCTTGAGGAACATAAGAGGGGTAATACAAAGCCCCTTTAGGTGCCATAACCCCTTTTACAAATCGCGCTTTCTGCAACGATTTAACATCCGCTTCAACCAAATGTTCAAAAACAGGATCGCTGATGCTGTAGTTATCATCCGTTTTATTAATCACCATCAGGTTATGGGCGTTAAAATGAAAACGCATCTCTTCGGGGAAATACGGCAACCAAAAAACAGAGGTTTGTGCGCCAACAATATGACCTTGTGCAAGTAACTCATCTAAACGCTGTGTACCACGTGTCGCGTTTGAAAATTTTTCAACTTTCATTTTCAAACCGATATTTTTCTGTAACCCTTTAATAATCGATTTAGGCATTGAACGGTAGGCAATTAATGGCATACCTCCAAGCTTAACAAAGGGTAAATAAGCAAAAACAAGTGCGCTAGATAAACCAAAAACCATTGGTTCAGATAGTTTTAAACCATGGTGGCTTAACATTGATGACATCACACCACTTTCGCAATGTGCCGCATGTTGGTGTTTAAATTTAACAGCTTGCATATTATTTTTCTTTTAATTCAGGTAGTTGTTTAAGGCTTTCAACAGAAAGGCCAAGCGCTTCGCTATAACGTGCGAGCAAAGTAGGAGAAAGTTTTTTAAAGACCTTAGGTTTTAAATGACGCTTCACGCGCCATTGAAACAAGCCCATTGATTGCGCTAATACAATCAAGTCCATTCGTTGCGCATACATATGATAATAAAGAGGGGATTGCTGACCTTCTAAAACCGCTTGATAAGCATTATCAGCTTGACGTTGTAACTCGGTTAACGCTTGCTTTGTCGCTTCGCCTTCAACATCCCAGCCCGAAGAGGTAACAACAGCATATTTCCCATTCTCATCTGTTGCATAAAGCGCTTTTTTGTTTTCGGCGTAAGTCGAAATATGATCTTGAGGTACGTTTTTAATATCCATAAAGCACTCTTTATTAAACAACAGTCAGTTGCATGAAAGCAGTGGAGAAACGTCCACTTTCAGGAACATAACAAAGTAATTTATCACCCGCTTTTAACTTACCAGAGTGAAGCAGTTCCTCTAACATAATATAAATTGAAGCAGATCCGGTATTACCTTTAGTCGCAAGGTTGGTGAACCATTTATCTTGCGGAATATCACACCCAGCTTTTTTCATACCCTGATAAACTTTATCGCGGAAATAACCTGATGAATAATGCGGCAGGAAATAATCAATTGAATCAGGCTCCACTTGTCCTTTTTCTACTAACTCCTGCAGAGGTTTAGTAACCGTATATTCAATAATATTTTCATTAAGCTGTTTTACATCCTGTTTAACACTAAAAATTGATTGGCTTAACCACTCGCTTGAGTCATATGCCAACCAGCCTTTTAAACTGCCGTCTGCTTGTTTTTCAGCACCCGCATACATACAAGCATCTTGCTCATTCGCATAGGACTTTTGTATTATCCAATCAATTTTAAGCGTTAACCCCGTTTCATTAGGCTTTGCACTCATCAATACAGCGCCAGCCCCATCACTTAACATCCAGCGTAAAAAGTCTTTTTCAAATGCGATTTCAGGCTGACGTTGTAATGCATCTACTTTTATATCCACTTCTTCTTTGAAGTTTTTTGCACGCATCATAGCGGAAGCCGTTTCCGAGCCTGTTGCCACAGCATTTTCACTTTGTCCGCTTAAAACTGACATATAACCATATTTAAGCGACATAGTGCCAGAAAGACAAATACCCGAGGTAGCAATCACTTCACAACTCGGGATACCAAGTTCACCATGTACCATCAAGGCATGATTGGGTAATAACTGATCCGGCACAGTGGTACCGCAAGCCAGCAGTTCAATATCAGCAATATTAAATGATTCACAGTTTAACTGACGGATAGCCTGCGCTGTTAATTGCGCATTTGTATGGGTAGGCAGACCTGTTTCTTTATCTACAGCATAATAGCGGGAGGTTATTTTATTCGAGCGTAAAATCATTTTACGGGCACGCGATGGACGGCTACCAACTTGCCCCAATACAGATTCCATTTCGTTATTCGTCACTGCTTCATTGGGTAAAAAAGCTTGGATATTATTGATATATACGTTTCTAGTCATAATTAGCGTCCTGAAGGCTTTTCATATTCTTTGGCATTTTTTTCAATAGTTTTTTTGGTAAAGGGATAGATAAGGCGACGAATTAGTATATTAAGAGGCACAATCGTTAACACTAACGTTAAAAGGAATAATGAATAGATAGTAATCACAATTTTTCTAGGCAATGAACCGGGTAGCCCTGATTTTTTGATTAATTTCCCCCAGATCATAAACGAACGAGTCGCTATTTTTTCTGTGCCCACTAATTTCCCATCAACAGATACAGCCCCCATATTTTTCAATAAGGGTTTTCCTGTTTTTTCTTCGCTGTTATTTAACGATCTTACTAATTTATCACCAAAGCGACTACTTTCTTTTAGATCTTTTTCACTAACGCCTGCAGCAGGAAAACATAAGAAAGGGTCTTTCTTACCCGTTAATAACCAGCGTGGCGTGGTGATAAACGCATAGATAGAACCACCTTGATCGGTCAATACAACATTATCAATAAGTTTTGCCTGAACACCTGTAAGCAGTGTCTTCATTTTTTCCTGAGCCATCACCCACATGTCGCGACAGGCAATCAAAGTGATCACAGGTTTATCTTTAAGAAGTTGTTTAGCCTGCTCTGTTTTTAAAAAACCTGTAATTGGAATAGCCGGCGCTAAAAACCAGACGCTATAGGCAAGAATAACCAGATCATATTCATCGTATTGATTTTCGATCGGTTCAACAGGGCAGCCGTTCATATAAATTGCTTCAGGGAAAGCATCAAAAAATGGATAAAAAGACCAAGGATAAGGATAAGCGGTAAGCGGTTTTATTGGACAGTAATCGACCTTAATCTGCTTATTTTCTTTAAGGGGAGCTGTAATCGATTCGACCATTTTTGATAATTGGCCGCTTTGCGAGTAATAAAGCACTAATACTTTTTTCATAATCCCT
>NZ_CEZLMY010000012.1:31680-44714 GCF_983033635.1 Psychromonas sp.
CTTTTTATAGTGATTTAAAATATAAAAAAGGCGACCTATAGGTCGCCTTTTGCAGAAAGTTAAAATATCACCTTCTGGTTAACTCGATAACACGTAGTTGTGCAATTGCTTTTGCCAATTCACTTGTAACACGAGCGTAATCAATATCCTTACCAGGATTTGAAATTTGCTCTTCCGCAGCACGTTTAGCCGCTTCTGCTTTAGCTTTATCAAGGTCTGCACCTCGAATCGCTGTATCAGCAAGCACAGTTACACCACCAGGCTGTACTTCAAGAAAACCACCTGAGATATAAATGACTTCTTCACCACCATGTTGTTTCACTAATTGAACCATACCAGGTTTAATTGGTGTTAATAGCGGAGTGTGTCCAGGCATAATACCCAGCTCACCTTCTTGACCGGATACTTGCAGATGTGAAACACGCCCTGAAAAGAGAGACATTTCAGCACTTACAACATCTAAATGAGTGGTCATTGCTTTAGTCATAGTAACCTCCGGTTATTATAAGCCTTTCGCTTTTTCTACCGCTTCTTCAACAGTACCTACGTATAGGAAAGCTTGCTCAGGTATATCATCGTATTCACCGTTGATAAGACCATTAAAGCCAGCTAATGTGTCTTTAAGTGGAACGTAAATACCAGGCTGACCTGTGAAAACTTCAGCAACGTGGTAAGGCTGAGTTAAGAAACGCTCAACTTTACGTGCACGAGATACAACCAGCTTATCTTCTTCAGATAACTCATCCATACCTAGAATAGCAATGATATCTTTAAGCTCTTTGTAACGCTGCAGGATACCCTGTACGCCACGGGCAATATCATAATGGTCTTGACCAACAACCAGCGGATCAAGTTGACGGGAAGTAGAATCAAGTGGATCGATTGCCGGGTATAGACCTAGCGATGCGATATTACGTGATAATACAACCGTTGCATCTAAGTGGGCAAAGGTTGTTGCTGGAGACGGATCGGTTAAGTCATCGGCTGGTACGTATACCGCTTGGATTGACGTAATAGATCCTGTCTTAGTTGATGTGATACGCTCTTGAAGAACACCCATCTCTTCAGCAAGCGTTGGCTGGTAACCAACGGCTGAAGGCATACGACCCAGTAGAGCTGATACTTCAGTTCCGGCTAGTGTATAACGGTAGATATTATCGATAAACAGTAATACATCTTTACCTTCATCACGGAAACGCTCGGCCATAGTCAGACCGGTTAGCGCTACACGTAAACGGTTTCCTGGTGGCTCGTTCATCTGACCGTAAACCATTGCTACTTTTGATAATTCAGGCTTCTCAACGTTAACAACGCCGGCTTCCTGCATTTCAAAATAGAAATCGTTACCTTCACGAGTACGCTCACCAACACCAGCGAAAACAGACAGTCCTGAATGTTTTAATGCGATGTTATTGATAAGCTCCATCATGTTTACTGTTTTACCAACACCTGCACCACCGAATAGGCCGATTTTACCACCTTTTGCGAATGGACAGATTAGATCGATAACTTTGATACCAACTTCAAGTGTATCAACTGATGCAGCCTGATCTTCATATGAAGGTGCCGCGCGGTGAATTTCATAATGCTCAGTTGCACCTAAATCACCACATTCATCAATTGGCTCACCCAGTACATTCATAATACGGCCTAATGTAGCCGTACCAACTGGTACTGTGATTGCATTACCTGTATCAGTTACTTCTAAACCACGACTTAAACCTTCAGAAGCACCCATGGCGATACAACGAACAACGCCGCCACCAATTTGTTGCTGTACTTCCATTGTTAGATTCTTTGCAGTCACGATCAATGCGCTGTACACATTCGGTACGGCATCTTGTGGGAATTCAACATCCACAACAGCACCGATAATCTGAACGATTTTACCTGTACTCATCTTTGATCCTCTAAAATCTTAAATTATTAATTTGCTTATACCGCAGCAGCACCGCCACAAATCTCAGAAAGTTCCTGAGTAATTGCAGCTTGACGTGCTTTATTGGCAACAAGTTGTAACTCTTCAATCAAGTCATTTGCATTATCTGTTGCAGATTTCATTGCAACCATTCGAGAAACCTGCTCACAAGCTAAGTTCTCAACAACGCCCTGATACACTTGAGATTCAACATAACGAACTAATAGTGAATCTAAAATATCTTTAGCTTCACCTTCGTAGATGTAATCCCAGTGATCGGAAGCAACTTCTTTATCACCCTCTGCTTTGGGCAGGGGTAACAGTTGACTGATTGTAGGTTCTTGTACCATGGTACTAATGAATTTATTGTTCACTATATACAAACGATCGAGTTTGCCTTCATCATAAGCATCTAACATTATTTTCACCGAACCGATTAAATCATTAACAGTTGGTGAGTCGCCTAAACCAGAGTTTTGAGCTACTACGTTAGCACCTAATCCATTGAAGAATGCAGTCGCTTTAGAGCCAATTACGGCCAAATCAACTTCAACACCCGCTGCCGAGTGTTGCTGCATTGCTGCAATAACAGGTTTAAATAAGTTAATATTTAAACCGCCACATAAACCACGATCACTTGAAATGACAATATAACCAACACGCTCAATCTCTCTTTCTTGAAGATAAGGGTGGTGATATTCCAATTTACCAAGTGCGATATGACCAATCACTTTGCGCATAGTTGTCGCATATGCAAGACTGCTAGACATGCGCTCCTGCGCACGACGCATCTTTGATGCTGCAACCATTTCCATGGCGCCAGTGATCTTTTGCGTGTTTTTAACACTCGCGATCTTATTTCTAATTTCTTTATCGCCGGCCATTTCTAGCTCCTATTAATGATTAATTAACTACCTAAGCAGTTAACTAATTACCAGGTTTGCGTTGCTTTGAAAGATTCCAAGATAGCCTTGAATTGCCCTTCAATTTCTTTGCTGTAATCACCGGTTTCATTAATTTGAGCATAGAACTCAGCATGCTCATTTTTAGCATAAGAGATTAGAGACGCTTCAAAGTCTAATACTTTTTCAACATCAATATCGTTTAGATAACCTTTCTCTGCTGAAAACAGTGATAATGCTTGTTCAACAACTGACATTGGAGCGTATTGTTTCTGCTTCATTAATTCAGTTACTTTCTTACCATGGTCAAGCTGTTTACGCGTTGCTTCATCAAGATCCGAAGCAAACTGAGCAAATGCCGCTAATTCACGGTATTGCGCCAGTGCTGTACGGATACCGCCAGATAGCTTTTTAATCACTTTACACTGTGCAGCACCACCAACTCGTGATACAGAAATACCTGGATCAACGGCTGGACGAACACCGCTATTAAACAGTTCAGTTGTTAAGAAAATCTGACCATCAGTAATAGAGATTACGTTAGTCGGTACGAATGCTGATACATCGCCCGCTTGCGTTTCAATGATAGGTAATGCAGTTAAAGAGCCTGTTTTACCTTTCACTGCACCTTCAGTGAATTTCTCAACGTAATCTGCGCTTACACGAGATGCACGCTCAAGAAGACGCGAATGAAGATAGAAAACGTCACCAGGATATGCTTCACGGCCAGGCGGACGTTTAAGCAGCAGTGAAATTTGACGGTAAGCAACCGCTTGTTTAGATAGATCATCATAGACAATCAGTGCATCTTCACCGCGATCACGGAAGTATTCACCCATAGAACAGCCAGCGTAAGGTGCCAGGTATTGCAGGGCAGCAGCTTCAGAAGCTGATGCAACCACAACAATAGTGTTCTCAAGCGCACCATGTTCTTCAAGCTTACGTACTACATTTGCAATTGTTGATGCCTTTTGGCCAATCGCAACATAGACAGAGTAAAGACCGGTTGATTTTTGGTTAATAATTGCATCAATCGCAATAGCAGTTTTACCTACCTGACGGTCACCGATGATTAATTCACGTTGACCACGACCGATTGGAATCATTGAATCAATTGATTTCCAACCAGTTTGCACTGGTTGATCAACTGATTTACGCTCGATTACACCCGGTGCAATAACTTCAATAGGAGAGTAACCGTCATTTTCAATCGGGCCTTTACCATCAATTGGCTCACCTAGTGTGTTTACAACACGACCTAACAGACCTTTACCTACTGGTACTTCAAGAATACGACCAGTTGATTTAACCTTTTGACCTTCTTTAAGGTCACGGTAAGGCCCCATAACTACTGCACCTACAGAGTCACGCTCAAGGTTAAGTGCCATAGCAAAGCTACCATTTGGTAACTCAATCATCTCACCTTGCATACATTCAGCAAGGCCATTGATACGAATAATACCATCGCTTACAGAAACGATTGTACCTTCGTTACGCGCTTCGCTTACCGCTTCAAATTTTCCAATTCGTTGCTTGATAAGATCGCTAATTTCAGTGGAATTCAGTTGCATGCCAATTTCCCATTAAGATTGTAAAGCATTAGATAATCGATTTAGTTGACCTTTAGCTGTGCTATCAATCACTAAATCACCCGCTGTAATTACCATTCCAGTAATTAGGGTTTTATCAATACTACAATTTAGATTTACTTTTCGTGCGAGACGTTTTTCTAACGATTTACTCAACTCATCTTTTTGCTTTTTAGCTAATGCATAAGCAGATACAACAGTTACGTCGATCTCTTTCTTATGTTCAGCGACTAAATCAGCATAGAGTTCAGCTACGCGAGGTAAAACACTCAAACGTCCATTTTCAGCCATTATTTTAATTAAGTTCTGACCATTCTCATCGAGCTGATCATCACAAACATTAATAAATAGGTTGGCTAGCTCTTTTGTCGCTTTATCACTTGTTAATATTTCTGCCATCGTTGGATTATTTACAACTTCTGCAGCAAAAAACAACATCTCAGACCAAGCTTCGATTTTGTTACTATCAACGGCAAATTCAAAAGCAGCTCTTGCATAAGGACGAGCTACGGTAGTCAGTTCAGACATAAGCTCGCTCCTTATAGTTCAGCAACCAATTTATCAATAATGTCGCTGTTCGCTTCTTTATCGATAGAACGCTTAATAATTTTCTCAGCACCCGCAATAGCAAGAGCAGAAACTTGTTGGCGTAACTCTTCACGAGCACGGTTGCGTTCCGCTTCAACTTCAGCTTCACCTTGCGTAATTATTTTTTGACGCTCAGTTTCACCTTCAGCTTTTGCTTCTTCAACAATTTGTGCGCGACGTTTATTCGCTTGTTCAACAATTTCAGCAGCTTGTGCTTTCGCTTCTTTCAACTTATCAGTTGATTTAGCTTGTGCTAACTCAAGATCTTTTCCTGCACGTTCAGCTTGTGTTAAACCATCAGCAATTTTCTTTTGACGCTCTTCGATCGCGCCAAGAAGTGGTGGCCACACATACTTCATGCAGAACCAAACAAATACCGCAAATGCGATAGCCTGGCCTAGTAGGGTTGCGTTTATATTCATAACGGCTCCTTAATAATTTAGTTAATTAGGATCCGATATTATACAAGTTGACTTAGGAATGGGTTTGCAAAAGTAAAGAATAATGCAATACCAACACCGATCATTGCGATTGCATCGATAAGACCTGCAACGATGAACATTTTAACTTGTAACATAGGTGCCATTTCAGGTTGACGTGCTGCACCCTCTAGGAATTTACCACCCAAGATACCAAAACCGATTGCTGTACCCGCAGCACCAAGACCAATTAGAAGTGCTACAGCAATTGCAGTAAAACCTAATACTGTTTCCATGAAAATTCTCCAAATAAAATAAATTGTTTTATGTTTAAAAAGTACTTACTTATAAAAAGTAAAAATTAACGTTATACCTAAACTAACTAGTGATCTTCGTGTGCCATGCTGAGATATACAATCGTCAACATCATAAAGATAAAGGCCTGCAGAACAACAATTAATATATGGAATACGGCCCATGGAAAGTACAATGGTAATTGCCAGTAACCCAATAATGCTATCAAAACAAAGAGTAACTCACCGGCATATAAATTTCCGAATAAACGTAATCCCAGTGAAACAGGCTTTGCTAAAAGCGTGACTGATTCAAGGATAAAGTTAACCGGAATAAATGCCCAATGATTAAAAGGTTGAAGAGTTAATTCTTTAACGAATCCACCCACCCCTTTTACTTTGATAGTGTAGAAAATGATTAAAGCGAAAACACTTAATGACATTCCAAATGTAACGTTTAAATCAGTTGTAGGTACAACTTTAAGATAAGGTATTCCGACTGCTTGCGCTGCGCCAGGTATAATATCAACAGGGATCAAATCCATCAGGTTCATTAAGAGAACCCAGACGAAGATTGTTAATGCTAAAGGTGCGATCAAAGCATTTTTGCCATGAAAGGTATCTTTTACATTCTCTTCTACAAATTCAACCACCATTTCGATGAAGCACTGTAATTTTCCAGGCACACCGATTGTTGATTTTTTAGCGACACTACGAAACAACCAAAGAAATAATACCCCGAGTCCTACTGAAAACAGTAATGAATCGACGTGAAAAGTCCAAAAACCAGCATCATGTGCATTCCAGCCACCATCAACACTCCATGTAAGGTTTGTTAGGTGATGCTGAATATAACTTGATGATGTTAGAGCTTCACCATGATCAGCCATGTTTTATCCCATCGTTGTTATAAAAAAAGAAAGGCGCTAACCACTGAGAAATCACTAATAATGAAAAAGAAATATAAAATGCTGTTAATGATAGCGCTCCATATTTCAAAAACACCATAAAGAGAATGACAGTAAGAAAGAGCTTTATCGCCTCTCCAGCGAAAAACCCCCTAACTACTAGTTTTGATTTACTGGCACCAGCATGAGCAAAAGCCATTAAAACAAAAATAAAATTAGGAAGCACAAAAGTCATTCCTCCGGCCAAAGCTGAATAACCAGGCTTAGCAGATAAAACGACTGTTGAAATCAGTGCAAGTAGAAGAACCAGCAAAAATTGAAAGCGCACTAACTTTAGCCCTGCTCTCTGACTTTTAACTGCTAGTTTATCGACCATTATGATTTCCTTTTATTTTTCAGCCTGCACCAAATAAGATGTTTTTTATTAACTACTTCTATGACACAGATTAAAAATATTGCGTAAAGTATACCGACAAAGCCAATCAATGCAATATAGAGCACACGCAATGAGTGGATAAGTTAGTATATTGTTAACAAAATAACATCTTTATGAAAGGTTAATTTGTTATTGAGTAATCATGAAAATAAATTACACCTCGCGTAATAAAAGCACAAGAAGAGCAGGGTCTTTTATTGATCTAGGTTAATTCTTACGGCTAAACCTTCTCAACCCACGAGAGTAGTGTAATTTACTTTCAGCTTTAAAGGGCCTTTATTACACTATTTTTCAGCAATGGAAAAACCAAGTATATTTGCAAAGCTATTGCTAATTTATTCCGCCTTATCGCTGAAAAGGATAGCTTGTTTTGCAGATTAACTGTTTAATGATTTTCTCACTAATTTCCAGCTTCACGAACTGTCAGGTCTTTGACAGCAGGGTTCTTTGCAGATACCAGGGTAATAATACAAAGGAGTTTATTTATTAATCTTCACAAAAAATGTGAGCTAGAGCAATAGAACAATAATTACAGGCCGTGGCGATAAAATCGTTAACAAAATGTGTGGTTTACTTGTAATAGCATACTGCTATACAGAGGGGATATTTAAACTACCCCTTAAAATAACCACTTTATCTATTGTCAAATAACGGAGTTTTCAGGGGAGTCAGAAAGTTTAAATTTACAATTTTTAAAAGCGTTCAGCTTTCTTCAATAATCGAAATTAATGCATCTAAATCAGCTAGTGTTTTGTAATCAATAACCAGTTTACCTGCACCTTTATTACCTGTTTTAGCCGTTACCGCTAAACCAAACTTATCCTGCAGGGTATTAATTATCAGCTCCTCTTTCGCACAAGGAGGGGGAGTTTCTTTGACTGGTTTGGGGTTTAATGCTTTTTTTACTAAACGCTCAGTTTCACGAACCGTTAATGACTTTGCAACAACGATCTTTGCGAGATCTGATTGCAGGATTCCAGCGCAGCTTAAAAGCGCTCGCGCATTTCCCATTTCAATATCACCGTGCTCCAGTAATACTTTAACATCATCATTTAAGTTATTTAAACGTAATAGGTTACTAACAGTGGTACGCGATTTACCAACCGCTTTTGCTACTTCACTATGGGTTAGCTCGAACTCCTCTAAAAGGCGTTTAAGTGCAATAGCTTCCTCCATCGCATTAAGATTTTCACGTTGAATATTTTCAATTAATGCAATTGCAATGGCTGCATTATCTTCAACATTTTTAATTAAGCAGGGAACGCTTTCTAAACCAACAATTTTTGCAGCACGCCAGCGACGTTCACCGGCAATAATCTCATACTTTTGATGACCGGTTTCTCTAACTATGATTGGCTGGATAATACCTTGCGCATAAATTGAGTTTGCTAATTCATCAAGAGCTTCGGCTGACATATCTCTACGAGGCTGATATTTACCTGCCTGTAAGCAATCAATGGCCAGATTAGTTAATGCACCTTTAACATCATCAACTAACTGCTGGGTTTTTTCCGCATGAAAATCATGCGAAACCTGTTTGTTACGATTAACTGTGCTACTGCTTAATAAAGAATCAAGTCCTTTACCTAAACCTCTTTTTTTTCCTAACATGGTGATCCCTATTTAGGCGCTTTCTTTATTAGCCGAAGCCAGTTGCTCTTCACGACGTAAAATCTCACCTGCTAATGCTAAATAGGCTTTAGCACCACTCGATGATTTATCGTAATAGATAACCGGAGTACCGAAACTTGGGGCTTCAGCAAGACGAATATTGCGAGGAATAATGGTTCTATATACTTTTTCACCAAAGTGTTTTTTCAGCTGATCTGATACATCTGAAGATAGACGGTTACGAGGATCATACATAGTTCGTAATATACCTTCGATCTTAAGATCTGAATTGACCACAGACGCGAGTTTACTGATCGTATCAATTAAAGCGGTTAACCCCTCCAATGCATAATACTCACATTGCATTGGTACTAAAACAGAGTCAGCAGCAGTCATGGCGTTAACAGTTAGCATGTTTAATGAAGGCGGGCAGTCGATAAAAATGTAATCGTACTGCCCTTTGTAGTTTTCTAATGCACTGCGTAAACGTGTTTCCCGCGCAAAAAACTCCATCAGCTTAACTTCAGCTGCCGTAACATCACTATTGCCGGCAACAATATCGTAACCACCAGTGGTATCAGTTTCAACGACTTGATCTAACGGTAATTCATCAATTAACAGATCGTAAGCAGTATGGGCAACTTCGTATTTATCAATACCACTGCCCATTGTTGCATTACCTTGTGGATCTAAATCAATTACCAGCACTTTACGTTTAGTTGCAGCCATAGATGCTGCTAGGTTGACACAGGTTGTCGTTTTACCCACACCACCTTTCTGGTTTGCGATTGCAATTATTTTACCCACAGAAATTTACTCTTAAATTAAGTTATTAATACTAATATTTAAACACGCTTTACTTTCACCAAACAACGCTTACCTTCAAGTGTTGGAACTTGTAATGAAATTGATTCAATAAATTCAAACTGCTTGTCTAATTGCGCAATTTCTTGATCTGGAAACTGACCTTTTAAAGCCAGAAAGTGACCATTTTCATTCGGTAAATGTTTGCACCAAAAAAGCATATCTTGAAGTGAAGCGAATGCACGACTCAGTACCACATCAAATTTTTCATCAGGTTGGTATTCTTCAACTCGACTCTGTACTGCCGTTACATTTTTTAAACCAAGCTCTAGCAGGGCCTGACGAATAAAACGCAAACGTTTTCCTAAACTATCCAACAAAACGAACTGTTTATCCGGATTTAAAATAGCTAAAGGTAACCCCGGTAAACCAGGTCCAGTCCCAACATCAATCAATCGTTCCCCTTGGAGATGCGGGGAGACAACTATACTGTCCATTATATGTTTGACAAGCATTTGCTTAGGATCTCTTACGGAAGTGAGATTGTACGCTTTATTCCATTTATTCAGTAACTCAACCAGTTGTACTAACTGTTTTTTTTGAATATCGGTAACTTCAAGATCCGTGCTATCAAGCATTTTTTGTAATTGTTCAAGTAAACTCATTTTATAAAACCTTACGTCTTAAACCGTTTTTCTTTAAATAAATCAACAAAATAGAAATAGCTGCTGGGGTTATTCCTGAAATACGTGAAGCTTGGCCAATACTTTCAGGTTTAATATCATTTAGTTTTGCAACGACTTCATTTGATAAACCTTTAATATCAGCATAATCCAGATCATTAGGTAATAAAGTATCTTCATTGCGCTTAAGTTTTTCAATTTCGTCTAACTGGCGATCGATATAACCTTGATATTTGATATTAATTTCAACTTGCTCAGCTGCTTGTACATTTTCGATAGCAGGACCTAATCCTTCAACTGACATTAAGCTGTTGTAACTAACTTCAGGACGACGAATCATAGCTTCGAGCGTACTTTCACGCTGCATAGGGTTCTTCAATAAGGCGTTAATTTGCTCTGCATTGGCTGATTTAGGATTAACCCACTTATTTTTTAATCGTTGCTGTTCTATTTCAATAGCTTCCTGTTTTTCACTAAAAGCTTTCCAACGAACATCATCAACAATACCTAGTTCTCGACCTTTTTCGGTTAAACGCGCATCGGCATTATCTTCGCGCAGTAGTAAACGATATTCAGCTCGGCTGGTAAACATACGGTAAGGTTCTTTTGTACCCAGTGTTGAAAGATCATCAACCAATACACCCAAGTAAGCTTGATCTCGTCTTGGACACCACCCCTCTTTATCTTGCACCATTAGCCCTGCGTTCATGCCTGCTAATAAACCTTGAGCAGCAGCTTCTTCATAACCAGTTGTGCCGTTGATTTGTCCTGCAAAGAATAAACCATCAATATATTTACTCTCTAATGTGGATTTAAGATCTCGCGGATCAAAATAATCATATTCGATGGCGTAACCAGGGCGGGTAATAAATGCGTTTTCAAAACCTTTCATCGAACGAATAAAATCCAATTGCACATCAAATGGTAAGCTAGTCGATATGCCATTAGGGTACACTTCATGTGTGGTTAACCCTTCTGGTTCAACAAAAATCTGATGGGAATTTTTATCCGCGAAACGGGTTATCTTATCTTCAATTGAAGGGCAATAACGAGGGCCGATACCTTCAATAACACCAGAATACATAGCACTTCTGTGTAAGTTGCTGCGGATTATATCGTGTGTTTTTTCATTGGTATGAGTTATAAAACAAGGGATCTGCCTAGGATGCTCTGCGCGGGAACCTAGAAATGAAAATACAGGTGTTGGATTATCACCATGCTGCTTTTCTAATATTGAAAAATCTATACTGCGCGCATCTACTCGTGCTGGAGTACCTGTTTTTAGTCGACCCATGCGTAAAGGCAGATCTTTTAAACGCTGCGCTAAACCAATTGATGCAGGATCTCCTGCTCTACCGCCACTATAATTTTTTAAACCAATATGAATTAAACCATTTAAGAAAGTACCTACGGTTAATACCACTGTTTTCGCTGAGAATTTAACTCCCATTTTTGTTACAACACCAGTAACACGATCATTTTCAACAACAAGATCTTCTACTTCCTGCTGAAATATTTTTAAATTTTCTTGGTTTTCTAGTTTTTCACGAATGGCCGCTTTATATAAAAGACGATCAGCTTGCGCACGTGTAGCTCTTACTGCTGGGCCTTTACTTGAATTAAGCGTTCTAAATTGAATACCACCTTTATCAGTAGCATTGGCCATTAAACCACCTAATGCATCAATTTCCTTAACTAAGTGACCTTTACCGATCCCACCGATAGCAGGGTTACATGACATTTGACCTAATGTTTCAATATTATGGGTAAGTAATAGAGTGTTCATGCCCATACGTGCAGAGGCAGCAGCAGCTTCTGTGCCTGCGTGACCACCGCCAATAACAATGACATCAAAATGTTCGTGGTAATTCATCAATATTCCAAAACTAGCAGTTAAAAAGACAGGAGGGGATTTTACTCTTTTCCAGCTTAAAGGAAAACATATAAGATCAAAACAATAGTATTAGTATTATATATAGATCTTTAAAGATCTTTTATTACTATACTTATTAAGTAATTGAGTTTCTGTGTAAAAAACTGTTTTGAGTTTAAAGATCAGGATCTTACAGTGGATCTTAAAGTGTGTGCAGTAATGGATCTTTATGCGCTTATCTTTGGGATAGTTTAGCTACTTATTCACAGGCTAAATTAACCACAGGTTTACTCAATGTTTAAACAGAACTAATTAAAGAGTTATAAATGATCTATTAACAGAAACCTGTGGGTAACTTTTAAATTATTCTTCAATAATTTCGTTTAGATCTTCAATCCAAAGCGGGATCCATTCTAAAACACGATCTTCAGGGATAGGATGCTTAGCAATATCTATTTCAAAACGTTCTCCTAAACGAACCGCTCCCATATCCTCTAAAATAAAATCAATATTTTTAGCTGCTTCACAATATGTATCGTAATTAGAATCTCCAATACCAATTATGCCGTAGCGAACATCATCTAAAGGTGCATTGACTTGTTGCAGTTGTTCGACAAATGGTTTGAAGTTTTCAGGGTAGTCACCTGCACCATGAGTAGATAAGCAAATTAGCCATATTTGATCTTGTTGAAGTGATAACGTATTTAAATCAGGATCAAATTGAATTTCAGAATCAAATCCCGCTTCTTCCAATAAAGGTTGTGTAGCTTCAGCAACATATTCAGTACCACCTAACGTACTACCAACTAATATTTGTATATTACTCATAAATAATCTCCATAAAAATTTCTTATACTATATAGCTAAAATACAAATAGTGAATTTAACTGCAGTAAATACTGTTATCGATATCAAAAATGGCGAACAAAACAGCATTCTGTATACTAATTATTCGTTCAGTCATTTATTTGAAATAAACACTTGCCAATGTGATCGCTATCTCTATAATG
>NZ_CEZLMY010000013.1:0-7721 GCF_983033635.1 Psychromonas sp.
TTGTAATTTCGCTTCTTCTGCTTTTTGAACCGCTAGTTCAGCTTCTTTTAGTGCTTGAGTTTCGCTATCCGTACGTTTTACATAAGTACGTTTTTTGCGAACTTCAACATTCACAGCGGCACTTTGACCTTTAACATTTAACGTAGTTTTGGTTTTACGTTGCAGGGTCATTTTCTTTTTAGTTTCGCCGCCATGTTGCTTTTGCAAAAACGTAGTTAACGTCTCTTTCTCTTTTAAGCTAACTTTATCTGATGCAATTTTTTTAATACCAGCATCTGCGAACTGTTTAACCAACACTTCTTCCGACTTATTCAAATCTTTAGCAAGGTCTTTTAATAAAATATCTGACATAATTTTTTCTCCTATCTGACGCTTATTCAGCATCGTCACTGAACCAACAGATGTTACGAGCAGCCATAATCAGCTCCCCTGCTTTTTCTTCGTTCAGTTCTTCAATTTCAAGTAAATCATCAACAGCTTGTTCAGCAAGATCTTCAAGTGTAATAACACCTTTACTTGCAAGTACAAACGCTAAGTGCCCTTCTAGACCTTCAAGTGCTAATAGATCGTCAGCAGGCTTGGCTCCCTCTAAGCTTTCTTCTTGCGCAAGTGCTTTAGTTGCTAATATATCTTTGGCACGAGTACGCAGTTCTTCGACAGCATCTTCGTCTAGCCCGTCAATTTCTAATAGTTCATTGATTGGAACGTAAGCAATCTCTTCTAAAGAGCTGAAACCCTCATCAACTAATACACCAGCAAAATCTTCATCTATTTCCAGCGCTTGTGTAAACAGGCCAATCACATTGTCAGCTTCTGCCTGATGCTTCGCTTTCAATTCAGCAACCGTCATTACATTCAGCTCCCAACCGGTTAGTTGCGATGCTAGACGAATGTTTTGACCGTTACGGCCAATTGCTTGTGCTAAGTTATCTTCTTCTACCGCAATATCCATGCTGTGTGTATCTTCATCAACAACAATTGATGCCACTTCAGCTGGCGCCATTGCATTGATTGCAAATTGTGCAGGGTTTTCATCCCACAGAATAATATCTACACGTTCACCACCTAACTCACCAGAAACAGCTTGAACTCGAGCACCACGCATACCGACACATGCACCAATCGGATCAATGCGTTGATCATTTGATTTAACAGCAATCTTTGCACGAGAACCAGGATCACGAGCGGCCCCCATTAGGTCAATCATCTCTTCAGCGATTTCCGGCACTTCCAAACGGAATAGCTCAGTCAGCATTTCCGGTTGAGTACGTGTCATAAATAACTGTGCGCCACGCGCTTCAGGACGAACTGCAAATAGAAGACCACGCAGACGGTCACCCGGGCGGAAGTTTTCACGTGGTAACATCTCATCACGGAAAATAACAGCTTCAGCGTTACCGCCTAAATCAAGCAGAATATTGTCACGATTCATGCGTTTAACCACACCCGTGATTAATTCACCTTCTTGCTCTGCATATTGCTCAACAACTTGTGCCCGTTCAGCTTCACGTACTTTTTGTACAATAACCTGTTTCGCAGTCTGTGTAGTAATACGGTCAAATGTTACCGATTCAATTTCATCTTCAATATATTCACCCACTTTAATCTCAGGGTTATCATATTCAGCCGCTTCGAAAGTCATCTCTTGACATGGATTTTCCATTTCAGCATCTTTCTCGAGCACTAACCAGCGGCGAAATGTGTCAAATTGACCCGTTTCACGATCAATATCTACGCGTACTTCAATATCGTTTTCATATTTCTTCTTAGTTGCAATCGATAGCGCGCTTTCTAATGCTTCAAAAATAGCCTCACGTGGAAGACCTTTTTCGTTAGATACTGCCTCTACGACAAGTAAAATCTCTTTATTCATCTGTATCGCCTTAATTAATCAAATTTTGGAACAATATTCGCTTTTTGGATATTACTCAGTGCAAAACGCTCTTCTGTACCATCAACGTTTACACAAATTATTTCACCGTCAACTGACGAGATAATACCTTTCCATCTACGACGATTTTGAATCGGCATTCTTAATTGCACTTTTACCTCGGAGCCTATAAATGCTGCATATTGTTCGGCAGAAAAAAGAGGACGTTCTAAACCTGGAGATGAAACTTCAAGTGTGTACTCATTAGTAATTGGATCTTCAACATCCATTAGTGCGCTAATTTCACGGCTTACCGCTGCACAGTCATCAACTAAAATGCCTGCTTCTTGATCAATATAAACGCGCAATGTTGAATGTTTGCCTGCGCGAATATATTCAATACCGACTAATTGATAGCCAAGATCTTCAACATTTGGTTTAAACATTGCTGTTAAACGTTCTTCTAAACTTGCCAAACCTATCCCCTTTCAGAAACAAAAAAAGGGCATATAGCCCTATTTAATTAACAACTTATGTTTGTTAAAAACAAAAATAAATTGTCATGTCGTAAAGCTGAAAAGTAAATTTCAACTTCCTAAATAACAAAAAAGCCCCAATAAATTGGAGCTTCATTCATTTGTCCGAAAAATCGGACATGATACTCTTTTCTAACAAGAGTATCGAATGCCGTTGATTATAACGACTTAACTATTTCTAAGCAATCGCTATTATCAACAATAGCAAAACAATTGGTGCGGATAGAGAGACTTGAACTCTCACGACCGAAGTCATAGCCCCCTCAAGGCTACGTGTCTACCAATTCCACCATATCCGCGTAATTTAGATTATGTAGCTTATTCTGGGATTTGGTCTGAAGTATCTACTTCAACAGGCTGCTCAACAACTTCATCAACAGTCAGATCAGAAAATGCTTCATCCGCCGATACTTTATTCGTTGAAAGGTTACCTAACACTAGGCTTAAGACAAAAAACATAACAGCAAGGACAGCCGTTGTGCGCGTCATAAAGTTGCCCGCACCGCTTGCACCAAATACTGTATTTGAAGCGCCCGAGCCAAATGATGCCCCCATACCAGCACCTTTACCTTGTTGAATTAATACAAATCCAACTAAAATAATTGCAACAATTAAATAAACAACTAACAGCATCTCATACATAAGAATATACCTAATTTTTTCCAGAAAAACTTCTTTATGCTCCATTAAAGAAGCGGGCGAATATTACCCAAAAGACAAGAAAACCACAAGAGAATATACAGACAATTTATCTCTTTTCAGCAATTCATCACTCAACCGCTCAAAATTCATACAAAGAGTTGCAATTCCACTTGTGCTTTATTTCACTTCTGTTCTTTACGTTTTTACTTTATCAGCAATAGCTTGCGCATAACCACGGACAACATCTTCTGCTTCATCCGCTTCTACCATTACTCTAAATACTGGCTCAGTACCTGATTTACGTAATAGTACACGACCACGATCTCCCAATAACTGTTCAATACGTTCAAATTCAGACATTACATCTTTATCTTGCAGCGGATCGATTTCATTATTAAAACGTACATTTACTAATATTTGCGGATATTTTTTCATACCTTGTCGTAAATCATTTAGTGTCATACGGCTGCCCTGCATCGCACTGATCACTTGCAGACCGGAAACAATACCATCACCGGTTGCTAAATGATCTGAGCAGATAACATGGCCAGAATTTTCCGCACCGATCGACCAACCATTTTTCTTCATTAATTCCATAACATGACGATCGCCCACATCTGAGCGCTCAAATGGAATACCTAAAGTTTTTAAAGCTTGCTCTAAACCTAGATTTGACATTTTAGTGCCTACTGCACCACCTTTAAGTGTACCTGTACGCAATTTATCACGGGCAATAATATACAGTAACTCGTCACCATCTAAAATATAACCAGTGTGATCAACCATCATCACGCGATCGCCATCACCATCAAAAGCGATACCAAAATCAGCTTTCTCTTTAACAACTCGCTCAGAGAGTGCCTGCATACTAGTTGCACCGCAATTCAAATTGATATTAACGCCATTTGGCTCAACCCCCATTGAAATAACTTTTGCGCCAAGTTCATTAATCACTAATGGCGCAATATGGTAGGTTGCACCATTTGCACAATCGACAACAATTTTTAAACCTCTTAAATTGTATTTAGATGGGAAAGTACTTTTACAAAATTCAATGTAACGGCCCGCTGCATCATCAATTCGAGAGGCTTTACCTAACTCACTTGAATCAACACATTTAAGTTCTTTATCAATCTCGGCTTCAATTTCAAGCTCAATTTTTTCCGATAATTTTGTACCTTGATCAGAGAAAAACTTAATACCATTATCATAATATGGATTATGAGAAGCACTAATCACAATACCCGCAGTCGCACGGAAAGTACGTGTTAGATAAGCAACAGCAGGTGTTGGCATAGGCCCCATCAATACTGGTCGTAAACCAGCAGCGGTGAGTCCCGCTTGTAATGCAGCCTCTAGCATATAACCAGAGATACGCGGATCTTTACCGATTAACACTTTTTTTGAACCCGATTTAGCAAGAACTCGTCCTGCCGCCCAGCCCAGTTTTAAGGCAAATTCAGGTGTAATTAAAGAGGCACCGACTTTGCCGCGAATACCATCAGTTCCAAAATATTTCTTCTTCATAGTTTTCTCAATTTTTTAAAAATTTATTCTTTGAATGAGTTTACTTCTTGTAAAACTTTGATGACATCAACCGTTTCCGCGACATCATGTACTCTAATAATTTGCGATCCCTGCTGAACAGCTATTAAAGCGCCCGCGAGACTCCCTGCAAGACGGCTATTTATATCACGATTTAATAATTGACCAAACATTGATTTTCTCGAAACGCCGGTCAACACAGGATATCCCAATGTAACAAACTGTTTAGTTGCTGCTAATAATTGAAAATTATGTTTAATCTGCTTACCAAAACCAAATCCGAGATCTAAAATAATATTTTCTTTTTTTATACCTGCATTGATACAAATATCAGCGCGTCGTAATAAAAAGTGTTTTACCTCTTCAAGCAGGTTGCCATATTCAGGCGCACTTTGCATGGTGCGAGGTGCACCTTGCATATGCATTAAACAGACAGGTACATTTGCCTTTGCAGCCACCTCTAACGCACCTTCTTCACTCAATGCGCGTATATCATTAATTAGATCTGCGCCCGCATTAACTGCTTCCTGCATCACTTTTGCTTTACTTGTATCAATAGAGATCCAGCAATCTAAGTTGCTATTGATCTTTTCAATGATCGGAATAACACGATCGAGTTCATTCTGAACTGAAACATCATCGGCGCCAGGTCGTGTTGACTCGCCACCAATATCAATAATAGTCGCACCTTGCTCAACCATTTTTGCGGCTTGTTTTAAGGCATTATCAATATTGGCAAAAAAACCACCGTCAGAAAATGAGTCGGGTGTTACATTTAAAATTCCCATCACTTTAGGTGACGTTAAATCTAAAACTTTATTTCTACTACGCAGTTGCATTTTTTCTCTCAATAATAAAAGAGCAGATAATAAAAGAGGAGATAATAAAAAACCTAAGCAAGCTTAGGTTTTTAAATGATAAATTTAATAAACTCCTGGTTTATTATTTATCGTCTTTTTTTTCTTCAGTTTCAATATCAACTGCTGATGCTTCTTCGCGACTATCAATAACCGTTTCAGTTTTTTCTTCAGTTGCTTCACTTTTAGTCTCGTCTTCATCATCCCAATCTGATGGTGGGCGCACTTCAATTCGAGCCATTAAGTCATCAACCTGATTGCTATCAATCGTTTCATATTTCATTAACGCATCTTTCATTGCATGCAATATGTCGAGATTATCGGTTAATATTTTTTCGGCACGTTGGTAATTTTTCTCAATAAAGGATTTAACTTCATCATCAATAATTTTACCAGTTTCATGCGAAACAACATTAGAGCGCAGTGTATTTTCATCAGCTGTTAATAAAATAGGGCCTAATTTTTCAGAGAATCCCCACTCAGTGACCATTGCACGGGCAATTGATGATGCTTGTTTAATATCTTGAGAAGCACCGGTAGATACTTTATCAAGACCATAGATAAGCTCTTCCGCAATTCGCCCACCGTATGCAACAGAAATACTGCTTTCTAATTCAATGCGATTTTGACTGATCTGATCACCTTCAGGCAAAAATTGCGTCACACCTAAAGCGCGACCACGAGGAATAATCGTTACCTTATGAATAGGATGATGCTTCGGCACTAATTTAGCCACAATTGCATGCCCAGCTTCATGATAAGCGGTTGATTCTTTATCTTCTTCACGCATCACTAAACTACGACGTTCTGCACCCATTAAGATCTTATCTCGTGCCTGTTCAAAATCCAGTTTATCAACAGTGCGTTTATTTCCACGAGCGGCAAAAAGAGCAGCTTCATTAACTAAGTTTGCAAGGTCTGCACCAGAAAACCCAGGAGTACCACGCGCAATAATACTAGCTTGCACATCATCGGCAAGTGGCACTTTACGCATATGAACATTTAGAATCTGTTCACGTCCACGAACGTCTGGTAGAGAAACCACCACTTGGCGATCAAAACGACCCGGTCGTAATAAAGCAGCATCAAGCACATCAGGACGGTTAGTCGCAGCAATCACGATAATACCCTCATTACCTTCAAAACCATCCATCTCTACTAACAATTGGTTTAATGTTTGCTCTCGCTCATCATTACCACCACCGACACCTGAGCCACGTTTGCGACCAACAGCATCAATTTCATCAATAAAAATGATACAAGGTGCTGATTTTTTTGCCTGCTCAAACATATCACGCACACGAGATGCACCAACACCAACAAACATTTCAACAAAATCAGAGCCTGAAATAGCAAAGAAAGGTACTTTTGCTTCACCAGCAATCGCTTTAGCCAGTAGTGTTTTACCTGTTCCCGGTGGACCAACTAACAATACACCAGTCGGAATTCGGCCTCCCAGTCTTTGGAATTTTGTTGAATCTTTTAAGTAATCAACAAGCTCCTTAACATCTTCTTTCGCTTCATCACAACCTGCGACATCAGTAAAAGTTGTTTTTATCTGGTCTTCACCCATCAGCTTGGCTTTACTTTTACCAAATGACATTGCCCCACCTTTACCGCCACCTTGCATATTCCGCATGAAGAAAATCCACACGCCAATTAATAGCAACATAGGGAACCAAGAAACAAAAATAGAGGCTAAGAAACTTGTTTCTTCGGGTGGTGTACCTTCTACTAGTACGTTGTTTTTTATCAGATCGTTTAACAGATCCAGATCTGGTGCTGGAATATAAGTAACAAAACGGCTTTGATTACTTCTTACACCCTTGACCTCTTGTCCGTTAATTTGGACTTGTTGAATCTGCCCTTGGCTAACTTCTTTGACGAATGATGTGTAATCGATTTGGGATTGTTTTGTTTCATCTGTTCCAAAACCTTGGAATAGAGACATCAATACTACTGCGATGACTAACCACAATATCAGGTTCTTTGCCATATCGTTCAAGATGTAAACCTCATGTTAAGAAATAAAAATTTAGATTGTAGATTACTACAGTTTAAAACCTGTCGCTAGTAAATATAATTTGCGAACACAGTTAATCGCAAAAGTCATTATTAATAGCTAGATCTACATGCTAGTAGATACATTATTGCAGTTTAAAACCTGTCGCTAGTAAATATGATTTGCGAACACAGTTAATCGCAAAAGTCATTTAATAGCCACATCTACAAGCGAGTAGATACATTAATGCAGTTTAAAACCTGTCGCTA
>NZ_CEZLMY010000013.1:7821-27983 GCF_983033635.1 Psychromonas sp.
ATAGCCACATCTACAAGCGAGTAGATACATTAATGCAGTTTAAAACCTGTCGCTAGTAAATATAATTAACCAACACAGTTAATCGCAAAAGCCATTATTAATAGCTAGAAGATACATTATTGCTGTTTAAAACCCGTCGCTACTAAATATACTTCACGCGAACGTGCGCGCGAGGAGTCAGGTTTGCGGGTTTTGACTGTTTTAAACATTTTGCGCACTTCCAGCATAAATGCATCAAAGTCAGCCCCCATAAATACTTTAACAATAAAACTTCCATCTTTGACTAAAACAGAGCGACACATATCAAGAGCAAGCTCGACTAAATACATTGATTTAGGTTGATCCATAGCGGCATTACCGCTCATATTAGGGGCCATATCGGAAAGCACCACGTCAACTTTATGATCACCAATTCGATTTAATAAAGCATCTAAGACAGCTTCCTCACGGAAATCCCCCTGTAAAAAATCAACACCAGCAATTGAGTCCATCGGCAAAATATCACAGGCAATGACTTTACCATTTAACCCCACGGTATCAACAGCCCACTGTGACCAACTACCCGGAGCCGCGCCAAGATCAACCACTGTCATTCCTGAACGAATCAATTTATCTTTATTATTGATCTCTTCAAGCTTAAAAACAGCACGTGAACGCAACCCTTTTTTATTCGCTTCTTTTACATAAAAATCATTTACATGCTCTTGCATCCAGCGTTTAGAACTTGACGAACTACTTTTTTTCAATACGCCAGGTTTAGATTCGCCCGAATTGACTTTTTTACCCATTAATTTGTTCCTCGATATTGCCACTATCCAATCATTTGTAATGAATAAACAGGATAAATAACAATCAAAATAGTAAAGGTTATTAATTAAGGGTAGAATGTCCTGTTTTCAACCCTTAATGAAAGAAATTTGTATGAAATTATCAAATAAACAAAAGCAGCACTTAAAAGGCCTTGCTCATAGTCTTAAACCTATTGTACAACTTGGTCAAAATGGCTTAACAGAAGGTGTTCTCGCTGAAATTGAGAATGCACTTAACTTCCACGAGTTAATTAAAGTTAAAATTGCGACCGATGATCGTGAAATGAAACAATTAATCATTGATGCCATTGTACGTGAGACAGAAGCACTTAATATCACCAAAATTGGTCATATTGTGGTCTTATTCCGTCCAAGCGAAAATAAAAAGATTGAACTGCCACGTAAATAGTTATTGCCGGTTGTATCAACGAGTATTAACCACATAGTGGTTTTATTCCGTCAAAGCGCAAATAAAAAAACCCAGTTCAACTGGGTTTTTTTATGGGGCTAATTAAATATTATGCAACATATTGCACATTAATAATTTCATATTCAATTGTGCCACCCGGAGTCTCAATCGCAATTTCGTCATCTACCATTTTACCAATTAAACCACGCGCAATAGGTGAACTAACCGAAATTAAATTTTTCTTAATATTAGCTTCATCATCACCCACAATACGATAAGTGACTTCTTCATCGGTATCAATATTGACAATTGTTACAGTTGTACCAAAAATAACTTTTCCGTTATTGGATAGTTTGCTGACATCAATAATTTGAGCATTTGATAATTTAGCTTCGATATCTTGGATACGACCTTCACAAAAACCTTGTTGCTCACGGGCTGCATGGTATTCCGCATTTTCTTTTAAATCACCGTGTTCACGCGCTTCGGCAATTGCGTTAACAATCTCAGGGCGTTTCACTGTTTTTAATTGCTCGAGTTCAGATCGTAATATTCCTGCGCCTTTGGCTGTCATTGGATATATAACCATTAAAAATCACCTTTATATTCGCTAGAAGTTGTACTTGAAAAAGGCGATTATTCTACGCTTATTTTGACCATTAGTCATTATTTAAGGAAAAAATGGTCTTAGTATTTTTAATAAGTTGCGTAGCTAAACAACTTTTAGACTCATTTCGTAACAATGCTAATGACTCAAAAATGGTCAATAAATTAAGCGGGGAATTGTACTTTTGTTGCTGCTGATAAAGCGGCATATCTGGCGCATCAGTTTCTAATAATAAAGATTCAATAGGTAAGCGGCTAATCGTTTGTTTAGTTTTTGTGGAATTTGGATAAGTTACCACAGCGCCAATACCAAACTTGAAACCTAGTTTAATGAATTCCATGGCAACTTCATAGCTACCCGAGAATGCATGATATACACCACCCTGAGTGAATTTTTGCGTTTTTAATATTTGCAGCACCCTACTTTGCTTTTTAACCACATGCAGGATAATAGGCAAATCAAACTTTTCTGCTAGTTGTAATTGTCTAATAAAAACAGTTTCTTGAAGCTGTAAATCAGCGTCGGCATATTTATCTAAACCTATCTCCCCTACTGCCACACATTGCTTTTCACTACTTTTAAGTAACAGCTCTAACACCTGAAAATCATCTTGGTGGAAATTATCAAGAAAATGCGGGTGAATTCCCAGCCCATAATATAACTGCGCATGATTCAAACATAACTTCTGAATAGCGCTCCAACTGCTTTTTTGTGTCGCGGGAATAATAATATTGGTAATTTTTTTTTCCTGTAGCTGCTGCAAAAGTAGATCACGTTGCACAGTAAAACAGGGAAAATCTAAATGGCAGTGACTATCAATAAACATCTGTTCACCTAGGGCTTAGAGCCAGTAAAAAGTATATTAATACCCATGTTACTTCAAGATGAAAAATCAGCAAGCCTGGTAGGAAGTCGGGCATAAATACAAACTTGTATTTATGCCCGAAATAAGAAACGTTGCAGTTAATGCTCGCGTGTTTTTCTAAAATTAACCGCTGGGTAACGTTCAATCGCAAGGTTTAAGTTGATCATAGTTGGCGCAACATAAGTTAGGTTATTACTGCCATCTAATGCTAAATTATCGTACGCTTTTTTCTCAAACTCTGCGAATTTAAGAGGATCATCACTATCGACCCATAAAGCGGTGGCAACACTAATACCTTCATACAGCGCTTCAACTTTATATTCAGATTTAAGGCGCTGTACAACCACCTCAAACTGTAGCACACCAACCGCACCAACAATCAGATCATTGCTACGCAGTGGCCTAAAGACTTGCACGGCCCCCTCTTCAGAAAGCTGCATAAGACCTTTTAATAACTGTTTCTGTTTCAGTGGATCTTTTAAACGGATACGACGGAACAGCTCCGGTGCAAAGTTAGGGATACCGGTAAATTTCAGCTCTTCATTGCTGGTAAAAGCATCACCAATTTGAATCGTACCATGGTTATGTAAACCAATAATATCACCAGGATAAGCTTCCTCTGCAGCAGTACGATCTCCTGCCATAAAGGTAACCGCATCAGAAATACTGACCATTTTTCCAGTACGTACATGACGCATTTTCATGCCTTTTTCATATTTTCCTGAACAAACACGCATAAAGGCGATGCGATCGCGATGTTTTGGATCCATATTCGCTTGAATTTTAAAAATAAAACCGGAAAACGATTCTTCTGTTGGCTCAACAACACGCTGTCGTGCAACGCGTGAAAGTGGTTTTGGTGCCCATTCAACAAGGCCGTCTAACACATGATCAACTCCGAAATTACCCAATGCCGTACCAAAGTAAACAGGTGTTAATTCACCTTTTAAAAACAGCTCCAGATCAAATTCATGGGATGCACCTAATACCAATTCCATCTCTTCACGTAATTCTTCTGCATAATCTGGCAGTGCTTCATCAAGCTCAGGGTTATCAAGCCCTTTAATAATGCGGCTATCCTGAATGGTATGACCTTGACCTGATGAATATAAAATCACTTCATCACGTAGCAGATGATAAATACCTTTAAACTCCTTACCCATACCAATTGGCCAAGTTATCGGTGCACAAGCGATATTTAATACATCTTCCACTTCATCCATCAAATCAATTGGATCGCGAATATCACGATCACATTTGTTCATAAAGGTAATAATTGGCGTATCACGTAAGCGGGTAACTTCCATTAATTTAATAGTACGTTTCTCCACACCTTTTGCAGAGTCAATAACCATTAAACAGGAATCAACCGCGGTTAAAGTACGGTAAGTATCTTCAGAGAAATCTTCATGCCCCGGTGTATCAAGGAGATTAACTAAACCATTATTATATGGAAACTGCATAACAGAAGTTGTAATAGAGATACCACGCTCTTTTTCCATCTCCATCCAGTCTGATTTTGCATGCTGACCCGATTTTTTACCTTTCACGGTACCCGCTTTTTGCAGCGCGTTACCAAATAAAAGTACTTTCTCAGTGATGGTTGTTTTACCCGCATCCGGGTGAGAGATGATAGCGAAGGTACGTCTGCTGTTGACGGCTTCTAAAAACTTAGCGTCTGCCATTATATGATTTTCCAAATAGATTTAGTCTGCTTATAAAGCGAGTCGTACATTGTAACATTTTGCAAATTGCCAAACCACTTGCAAATGAAGATTATCCCCCCCTCATTCTTCTGCACACAGCGAACATAGCCTTTAAAACTGACTTTTATCCGCATCTGTTGATAACAAACAGAAATAAAGATAAATACCTGTTAATATAACCGACTCGAAATTATTTAATATCAAAATGGTGCCCCATGAAATTACTAGTACGTAACCTCGCAACTGCAACAACTGAAGAAAAATTAAAAAGCTTATTTGTCGAACATGGAACCGTACAGTCATGCGCTCTGGTATTAGATAAAGCCACAGGTAAATCAAAAGGGTTTGGTTTTGTGGAAATGCCAAAAGCAGGTGAAGCAAAAACGGCAATGAAAACGTTAAACGGCTACAAATTAGCGGGTAATATTATTCGCGTAAAAAAAGCTGAAGCGAAAAAAGAAAACGCTGAAGCTGTTGCTGAGGCACCCAAAACAACAATGGCCAAAGCCCCAAAATCAACACCTAAACAAGAAGTTAAGGTGCCAGTAGAAATAAAAAGTAATGAAGATAATACCTTAAATATTTACGGCACAATCAAAAAATCAGATGACGAATTTTAATTATTAATTAAATGGATGCCGTTGCTATCGTAACGGCATTTATTTACCTACTAACTTCTTCTCCTGCATTTTTCTGGATAAAAGATCAAAACGGCTTAAACAGAATTCCCCAAAATTTTTCCTGTCTATTTTAGCTAGTTTAATCGCACTTTTTTGCTGTTCGTTAATAATGATCTCGCGCTGTATTGTTTGATAAGCTTTTATATCACGCAGACTATCGTTATACATTTCCCTGTAATAATTAAACATCGCCTTATCCTCTAATTCAGAAGAGATATCACTGCATAATTCATAGTTAGCTAACGATCGGCCGACTATTTTTAATTCATGATCCGTGATCGCTTCAGCAACTGAGGTTGAAATATAAAACAATAAAAAAATAGCCATTATTTTTTTCATAGATGCTCGCAAACAAAAAAAGAGACGCAAGGTCTCTTTTTTTTACGGTTACTAACTTGAATTAAGCAAGTGCCTGTTTAAAATCGGCTAATAGATCTTCTGTATTTTCAATACCGATTGAACAACGAACCATAGTTTCACTGATACCCATTTTTTGACGAACTTCTAAGCCCATTTCACCATAAATTGTAGGTGCAACGGGTAAAGCTAATGTACGGTTATCACCAAGATGCGTTGCATTGATAACGATATTCAATTTATTAAGCAGCTCACAACAATCTTCACCTTCGATTAGATCAAAACTTAAAATCGCACCGAATTTCTTAAATAAACGTTTAGCAACGTCATATTGTGGGTGACTTTCTAAACCTGGGTAATAAACTTTTGCAACTTTAGGGTGCTGCTCTAAAAATTCAGCTAGCGCTAATGCGTTATTACATTGACGCTCCATACGTAACTCCATGGTTTCACTACCAACAGAAATAAGGTGAGCTGTTTGTGAGCTCATACAACCGCCCATATCACGTAGTCCTTTTTTCTTGATTTGGTTAATGCCCCACATTTTACTGTCACCTTTACGGTATCCAGAAAAAATATTTGGATATGTTTGCCAATCAAACAAACCACTGTCAGTAACAGAGCCGCCTAGCGCATTACCGTGTCCTGCAACATATTTTGAAAGCGAAGTAACAATCAAGCTGACTTTTACTTTTGTTGCATCAAACAGGAAACTTGAAGTCAGCGTATTATCGATAACATAAACTAGCTTTTCAGTTTCACAAAATTCACCAATCTCTTCCAATGCACTAATTTGTGTAACAGGGTTAGCAATCGTTTCAACAAAAACCATACGTGTATTAGCTTGTTTTGCTGCTTTTACTTCGTCTATATTGGTCGCATCAACTAATGTTATTTCAATACCGTAGCTTTGCAGCGTCCCCATAACACTGTTGGTATTACCGAATAAAAAACGACTGCAAATCAGATGATCGCCTGATTTTAATAACGTTAAAAAAGTGGTTACAATAGCAGCCATCCCCGAGGCAAAAACTAAACTTGCATAACCATTGTCCATTTGGCAAATTTTATGTTGCAGGGCATCAGTTGTTGGCGTTGATTGACGCGCATAAGCATGACCTGGCTGGCCTTGAAAAACATCAATCAAACCTTGTACATCGTCAAAACCATATGGGACGGAATTATGGATTGGAGCATGAACAGCGCCATATTCTAAATTTAATAAACGGTCCGAATGCACTATCTTTGTTGTAAAACCTTGCTCTGACATCTTAATTCCTTGAGTTATTTTTTTAAAACGTTAGTTTGCATTAAATAATTTGATTATTTTTAAAGTATTATGCATAAATTGGTTAGTCTTAATATTATACAGAGATAAGGAACTAAGTTGAAATCGAATCTATATAGTATTTTCGTCTTTCTTATTTGTTTATTTTTTACTTATCTTGTGAGCTTACATTATCAAGAAAAAGAGCTTGACGCACTCCACCAAGATGTAAACGCAGAAAGCCAAACAATTAGTCACAACATCCAACAACAGCTTACAAGCTACGCAGAACAATTACACATAACCGCGCAAGGTTGGCATTCAATTGCTGAAATAAATAACCGTTGGATAGCAGATATAAACAATATAAAGCGCCTGAATCCCTATATTAACGAAATAAAAATTTACGATTTCACAGAGCAAAAGCGTTTAACCATTGCCGAACAGAATTATGTTAGTTTTGAAAATAAAATCGAAACAACACAGCAAGCAAAGTACCGCAGTTACTTACCTACGAGCCTCAGCAGGCTAGAAATTAATAGACTATTTATGAGCCCGCCTTTTGCCTTAAAAAACAATGAAACTGCGGTTTATTTACACATCCCGATCTTTATAAAGCAAGGATTATTTGCCTATTTAGAAGTCTCATTCAACCTAAGTAAACTGTTAACTCATCAAGTACGCACATTCCAACTGGATCATCCATTTTCTCTATCTGAAAATGGTATTACCATATTTTCTATCTTACCGAAAATTGTTCCTATCAACCAAGTTAACGAACAATTTTCTATTCCGATCTTTGCTCATAACTGGAAATTAATGGTGTGGTCAAATCATCAGCACAAATTGTATCAATATATTGCATATACAGGTTTATCTGCATCCATATTACTGGCTCTACTCGCTTATCTACTGCTGCGCAATAAACAGTTAAAACAACAAATAACCAGGCAGCAAAAACAGTTACAACGAGTGAATAAAGATGTAAAAGCCAACAAATCAAAATTAATACAGTCCAACAAACTCTCTTCATTAGGAGAGATAGCGACCGGTATTGCACATGAGATTAACCAACCCTTACAAGTTATCTGTATTCACGCTGACTTATGTAATGACAACTTAATAAAAGAAAACTACCAACTCGTTGAAAAGAGCTTTCATGCAATTTTATCGCAGGTAGATAGGATTGAAAAAATAGTAAAACAGGTTGGAAGCTTTGGCCGTGATAGTGAGTTAAACAATTATAGTAATGAGCAGCCTGCAGATATTTTCGATAGCGTTATCAATATTATCATTAACCAGTACAAACAAGAAAATATTGAATTAAGACAGGTCTTACCCTCCTCACTGCCTGCAATTTTTTGTAATAAGATACAAATAGAACAGGTATTGGTTAATTTACTAATAAACGCAAAAGATGCAGTTGAGCACAGTGAAGCAAAAGTAGTTTTCATCAAAGCACATGATAAACAGGGGAAGCTATATATTGAAGTATCTGATACGGGATCAGGTATAGAGGAAGATAAATTAGATGATATTTTCACCCCTTTTTACACCACCAAGGCACTAGGTAAAGGAACAGGGCTTGGTTTATCTATTAGCTATTCAATAATTCATCAGCATAATGGAGAATTAAAAGTCAGCAGTGAGATCGGTAAAGGCAGTACCTTTACCGTTGTTTTACCACTATCGCAAAGAAACAGGGAAGTATGGATTTCACAACCAGGATAGAGAACCTGTTTTAAAATTAACCGTCCTGGTTAATTCGGCTTGCGACAGCACCTTGCTGCTCTTGATATTTAGCGTTGGTACGCTTGTTATATGGTCTTGCCGCCGGCGCAGATAGCAGCTCAAAATTCAACGCACCGATGGTCATTTTAGGACGTAATGCCAGTGGTAATTTACCACTATTATAAAACTCTAAAACGATTTTACCCGACCAGCCCGGATCGATTCTATGTGCGGTCACATGAACCATTAAGCCTAAACGAGCAAGTGAAGAACGGCCGTCTAACCAACCAACAATATCAGAAGGTAAAGTTACATCTTCGTAAGTAACGGCTAACGCCAGTTCACCAGGATGCAGAAAGAAGGCATCACTTTCTTTAATGACAATCACGTCACTCATCACTTTATCGAGCGCCGCTGAAACCTCATTTTTAGGACCGGAAAGGTCAATATAAGGTGTTGTATGCTCACTAAACACGCGAAATTCATTACCTAAGCGGATATCAACGCTAACACCGGAAATGGCTGATTGTGGTGGCCTAGGGGTGATGACTAGCTTCCCTGCATCTAAATATTCTTCGATATGGGTATCACACAAACGCATTTTATTTCTCCAGGCAGCTAAAATATTTCATTAATTTTGTGCATTATACACAAAATACAGATCACATAAAATAAGGGCAAAATTAGGGGGAAAGCGGAGTAAAATATGAATTTAAACTATCAGGAATTTTCTTACAGGCATAAAAAAGGTAAGTCATTGACTTACCCTCTTGTTCAATCAGAATGAGCTAATTAAAGCTCATCGAAGCAATATTAAAGAGCTACGATGTTTTCTGCTTGAGGACCTTTTTGACCTTGAGTTACAGTGAACTGTACTTTTTGGCCTTCAGCAAGAGTTTTGAAACCAGTGCTTGCGATTGCAGAGAAATGTGCGAAAACGTCAGGACCATTTTCTTGCTCGATGAAACCAAAACCTTTAGATTCGTTGAACCATTTTACTGTACCAGTAGTTGTAGACATAATAATATCCTATTAAATTTGAGTAATTTAACCTTGTAAATCAAGGCATTTGGCTAGAAGTGTTGCTATTACTTATGAAGTATAGGATTCGGTACATAATACGGAACATTGTACATAAATATAAAACGAACTTTCAAGCTGGTAAAGATTATATACGGCTTTAAATAGCTGTCAACTTCTATTTGATAAAAAAATAAACTTTTTGCAAAAAAAATCCCCTCTTTATCTGAATTTAAAATTGATCTAACAAATATCAGCCAGACTAATATCTTAAATGTTATATTTACAGGCTATCTATAGCGCAAGGAAAAAAGATGACAATTTGGATTGATGCAGATGCATGCCCTGTGGCAGTAAGAGAGATGGTTCTACGGGCGAGTCAACGCACAGATACAGCACTTGTTTTTGTCGCCAATAGTCCTTTACCAGTGCCAACACGGCCCCTCGTTAAAACAGTACGGGTTGCTCAAGGTTTTGACGTGGCTGATAACTATATCAGTCAACATGTTGAACTAAACGATTTAGTGATAACTCAGGATATTCCATTAGCGGCTGAAATTGTAGAAAAAGGTATTACTGCTCTTAACCCTCGCGGAGAACTTTATACAGAAGAGAATATTCGTCAACGCTTGGCCATGCGTAATTTTGCAGAAGAGCTGCGAAGTATAGGGCAGATTAGTGGAGGACCAAATAAGTTTGGCGATAAAGAAAAACAAACATTTGCCAATGCATTAGATCGTTGGTTACAAAAGAGTAAAAAATAAAAAATGGGGATAATCCCCATTTTTTATAGTTACTTAAAGAATACGCTCTTCGCTTTTTAGTTTTTCAGCGCGCTCTGCTTCTTGATTCTTTTTTTTGCGATTATCACAAGGCTCAGGACAGTCACACTCTTTGTCAATGCCCACAGAAGCAAGCCCGCCGCAACTGCCTCCGATTGTTTTTTTATTAAAAATATAACCAATTGCCATTGCCACGATCACAACTAAAAAAACAACAAAAGTCGCAATAAAATAGATCATTATTTTTCCTCAAGGAAATAAGGTTCAAACTCAGAGGTATAATATTCGATAAAATCATCGCCCTCTTTAACTAATAAAAACGCAGGTATCTGCTGTTTTTTGGCAAATAGCAGTCCCGCTTCAGGACCAAGCACAGTAATTGCAGTAGCTAAACCATCTGCGAGCATACTGCTTTTATTAATCACAGTAACTGAAACTAATTTATGATTAATCGGTTTTCCAGTTTTAGGATCAATAGTATGCGAATAACGAATACCATCAGATTCAAAATAATTACGGTAATCACCCGAGGTGGCAATCGCATTATTTCCAATATGTATTAAACGTTGTACGTTTTGCCCTGCTACAGGACGCTCAATAGCCAAAGTCCATTGCTTATTAGCTGGTTTAAAACCATTAACACGTAACTCCCCGCCAATATCCACAAGGTAGCTATTGATGCCCAATTGTTGTAAATACTCAGCAATCACATCAACGCCATAACCTTTCGCTATCGAAGATAGATCCAGATACAGCTCAGGTATCGACTTAATCAACCTGTTTGCATTGACAGATAAGTACTGACTACCGACCATTTTGCGTTTTGCAGCAATCAGCTGCTCAGAAGGTACTTTATTTGGCTTTTTATCAGGACCAAAGCCCCAAAGGTTAACTAGGGGGCCCACGGTAATATCAAAGGCACCATCTGTTTGTTTAAACAAAGTTAGTGAAGACTCAACAACATAACGCGTTGCATCAGACACAATTAACGATTCTTGAGCTTGATTAAAGCGAGATAATTCAGAATCAACACGGTAGGTCGACATCTGATCATTTACTAACTCCAGTCGTTGATCAATCTGTGCTTGTAACGCGTCAATAGACAAGCTTGCCTTACTTTGCTGGTTAGCAGATAGCACATATTTAACTTGATAATATGTGCCCATTGTTTGTCCCTGAATATGCAAAACCTTTGACTCAGTTTTAGCACATGATGAAACAAAAAAGGCCAGCCCGATTAGGGCTAGCCATTTAATTAATGGTTTAATCATCAATATCAACCAAAATCATCAAGCATGATATTTTCATCTTCAACGCCTAAGTCTTTAAGCATTGCAATAACAGCCGCATTCATCACTGGAGGACCACACATGTAGTATTCACAATCTTCTGGTGCTTCATGATCACGCAAATAGTGCTCATATAACACGTTATGAATAAAACCGGTGTAACCATCCCAATTATCTTCAGGTTGCGGATCACTTAAAGCAACATGCCATTGAAAGTTTTCATTTTCAGCTGCGATACTGTCAAAATCTTCCACATAGAACATTTCACGTTTTGAACGCGCGCCGTACCAGAAACTCGCTTTACGTTTAGTTTTTAAACGGCGGAACTGATCAAAGATATGAGAGCGCATCGGCGCCATACCGGCACCACCACCAACAAATACCATCTCATTTTCAGTCTCTTTAGCAAAGAACTCGCCAAATGGCCCGGAAATGGTGACCTTATCACCTTCTTTCAGGTTAAATATATATGAAGACATTTTGCCACAGGGTAATGACAGATCGCGCGGAGGAGGTGTGGCGATACGGACATTAAGCAAGATTAATCCTGCTTCATCCGGGTAGTTTGCCATAGAATATGCACGGATCGTCTCATCATTCACTTTTGATTCTAAATTAA
Organism: Psychromonas sp.; assembly: GCF_983033635.1. Classification (NCBI taxonomy): domain Bacteria; kingdom Pseudomonadati; phylum Pseudomonadota; class Gammaproteobacteria; order Alteromonadales; family Psychromonadaceae; genus Psychromonas; species Psychromonas sp. The sequence goes on from NZ_CEZLMY010000013.1 coordinate 19,963, forward strand.
AGAATCCAAAATGCTCCCAATCACCACGATATTGCTCTTCGATATCGAAATCACTGTATTTAACATGGTGAGCTGGCGCTTCAATTTGAATGTAACCACCAGCTTTAAACGGCACTGATTCACCATCAGGGATTTGCAGCTTAAGCTCTTTGATAAAGGTTGCCTGGTTATCGTTAGAGATAACAGTACATTCCCACTTTTTAACACCAAAGATCTCTTCAGGTAATTCGATACTCATGTCTTCTTTAACACTAACTTGACATGCTAAACGCTCACCCTCTTTAGCTTCACGCTTAGTAATATGATCAAGCTCTGTCGGTAGAATATCACCACCACCTGATTTTACTTTAACGCGACACTGGCCACATGTACCGCCACCACCACAGGCAGAAGAGATAAAAACACCCGCATTTGCAAGTGCGCCAAGTAGTTTGTCACCAGCTTGTGTAGTGATGCTTTTATCTGCATCATCATTAACAGAGATTGTGATATCACCTGTGCTTACCAGTTTTGCTTTTGCTGCCAAAATAATAACAACCAAAGCAAGAACGATAATGGTAAACATGGCAACGCCGAGAAATATTTCCATCGACTTTTTCCTTGTTTTGAGGGGGACTTAGCCCCCGAAATTACATTTAACCTAAGAGAGCAAGAATTACAGTTGAATACCAGAGAATGACATAAAACCTAATGCCATTAATCCAGCCGTTACAAATGTAATACCCAATCCACGCAAACCATCAGGCACGTCTGAATATTTCATTTTTTCACGGATACCCGCTAATGCAACAATTGCCAATGTCCAACCAACACCACTACCAATACCGTAAATAGCCGATTCAACTAAATCATATTCACGCTGTACCATAAAGGCTACGCCACCAAAAATGGCACAGTTAACAGTGATAAGTGGCAGGAAAATCCCCAATGCCTGATACAAAGCTGGAAAGTATTTATCTAACACCATTTCCAATATTTGTACTAATGCAGCAATCACACCAATAAAGGTGATAAACCCTAAGAAGCTGAGATCTGCTTCAGGAAGGCCAGCCCACGCCAATGCACCAGGCGCTAACAGATTAAAGTAGATGATCTGGTTAACAGGTACTGAGATCCCCAGTACAACAATAACCGCAACCCCCAAACCCATTGACGTTTTAACTTTCTTAGAAACAGCCAGGAATGTACACATACCAAGGAAGAAAGCGAGTGCCATATTTTCAATGAAAATAGAACGCACAAATAAACTAAGATAATGTTCCATTTAAATTACTCCTTTGGCTCAACTTGTTCAGGTTTAAAGGTTCGAATAACCCAAATAAGGCCACCAATGATAAAGAACGCACTCGGAGGAAGCAGTAACAGACCATTACTTTGGTACCAACCGCCATTCGAGGTTAATGGTAAAATTTCGATACCAAACAGTGCACCGGAACCAAATAACTCACGGAAACCGCCAACAAGAATAAGAATGAAACCGTAACCTAAACCGTTACCAATACCATCCATAAAGCTTGGGAATGGTCTGTTTTTCATTGCGAATGCTTCCGCACGTCCCATTACAATACAGTTCGTAATAATCAAACCAACATAAACAGATAACTGTTTAGAGATAGCAAAAGCATATGCTTTTAATACTTGGTCAACAACGATTACTAATGATGCAATAATTGCCATCTGTACAATGATTCGCACACTATTTGGAATATGGTTACGAATCATTGAGATAAACAGATTAGAAAACGCAGTTACAAATATTACTGCCATCGTCATAACAAATGCAGTTTCTAATGTACTTGTTACCGCTAATGCCGAACATACACCCAAGATTTGCAGTGCAATTGGGTTATTACTGACAACTGGCGATGTTAATACCGCTTTTAATTCATTTGATTTAGCCATTGTTTAGCGCTCCTTCTCGAACTTTGCTAAGAAACGTTCCAAAACCCTGCTTGCCTAACCAAAACGTAAATGTATGCTCTACACCGACACTGGTAAGCGTTGCACCAGACAGACCATCAATTTCATGTTTTGAATCAGCAGATGCGTGGCCTTTAATAACTTTAATTGCAGGTTTACCTTGTGCATCAAAAAGTTGCTTACCGGCCCAAAGTGAACGCCAGCGAGAATTCTCAACTTCGCCACCTAGCCCGGGAGTTTCACCTTGATCATAATAAGTTAATGCTTCGATAGTATTACCATCTGCTTTGATTGCTACAAAAGCATACATAGTTGACCATAAACCAGCACCATGAACAGGTAAAATAATACGTTGCAGTTGACCATCATCATCAGATACTAAGTAAACAGTCGCAAGATTGGCACGACGACCTATTTTAGCTACATTCTGCTCTGCACTCAGTTTTATACTTTTTGCAGGATCTTTAGCTGCCTTACGTTGGTCGTAGCTTGCAGCATCAATATTTTCAACAAAATTACCCGTTGATAAATCAACTAACTTGGTTTGAATATTAGTTGCAAATATTTCAGCAATCGTTTTATCGGTTTCTAAACCCGCAACTGCAAGAATATTACTCTGCTTGTCTTTTTCTTTATTGGCTAACTGTGTTGAGCGTAAGCCAACTGCAGACCCTGCTACAATAATTGAGCAGACTAGACATACAGCTAGTACCACCCATATTGTTTTGGCGAATGTTTCTTGTTGATTAGACATTACGAGACAACCTCCGTTTGATATTTCCTTGTACCACAAAGTAGTCAAATAGTGGCGCGAACAGATTAGCAAATAAAATTGCCAGCATCATACCTTCAGGGAACGCTGGATTGACAACTCGGATAAGTACAACCATCACACCAATCAAAATACCATACGCCCACTTACCTTTATCAGTAAATGATGCTGATACCGGATCCGTTGCCATAAAGACCATACCAAAGGCAAAACCACCCATCACAAAATGCCAATACCAAGGCAGTTCAAACATATTATTGGTATCACTACCGATAAAATTAAACAGTGTTGAAATAGCAATCATACCAATCATCACACCGCCAATAATTCGCCATGATGCAATACCGGTAATAACAATAAATGCACCACCGATTAAAATAGCCAATGTAGACACTTCACCAATACTACCTTGCATATTGCCTAGGAAGGCATCCATCCAAGTTAAACCTGATTGTGCGATTGCATCTAAGCCTCCTTGTGAAGCAACACTTAAAGATGTTGCTCCAGAGAAACCATCTACCGCAGTCCAGACCGCATCACCAGAAATATCAGTCGGGTATGCAAAGAATAAAAATGCACGACCAGCTAAAGCCGGATTTAAGAAGTTACGCCCGGTGCCACCAAAGATCTCTTTAGCAACAACCACACCAAAGGTAATACCTAAAGCCACTTGCCATAGCGGAATCGTCGCAGGAACAATTAATGCGAACAGTACAGAAGAAACGAAGAAACCTTCGTTGACTTCATGTTTACGTACAGTTGCAAATAATACTTCCCAGAAACCACCAACAATAAATGTGACGGCATAAATTGGAACAAAGTACATTGCACCAAAGAGAAGGTTATCGAATAATCCGGCACCAGATCCCATGGTTACGCCAAGGATATTTAGAATCGCTACGCGCCAATCATCTAATGCAGAAAACCCGCCAATAATAGCTTCGTTTGCTTGAATACCAGTATTGTACATACCGAAAAACATAGTAGGAAAAGTTGCCAACCAAACAAAGATCATCATACGTTTAAGGTCAATACCGTCACGTACATGAGTGATCCCTTTAGTTACAAGTCCAGGGGTATAGAAAAAGGTTGCCGTTGCTTCGAACAGAGCATAGCCCTTTTCAAAACGGCCTCCCGCTTCAAAATGCGGCTCCATTTTCTCAAGTAAATGCTTAAGATTCATGCTTAGCCTTCCTTTTCAATTTTACTTAGATTATCACGTAAGATTGAGCCGTAATCATACTTGCCAGGGCAAACATAAGTACATAATGCCAAATCTTCTTCATCTAACTCTAAACAGCCTAATGTTTGCGCCCCATCACTGTCACCAACAATGAGATCACGTAATAACATAGTTGGTAAAATATCTAACGGCATAACACGTTCATATTGACCGATTGGTACCATTGCGCGGCTACTGCCACCTGTTGAAGTGGTAAAAGCAAAACGTTTTGCTTTATTTAATGCAGAGATAAATATCTTCGCGACTGAGAATTTATCACCACCAGGTACACCCCAGCCAAATAACTCTTTCTCATAACCTTCAACTAACGCTGACACCTGATTATGGTAGCGTCCTAAAAATGCATGAGCAGCTGTTGCTGTTGTGCCAGATAATACAGAACCGGAAATTGTGCGAATTTCACCTGCAATTAACTCATTTGCAGTTAACTGGGCAATTGATGCTCCGATTGTCGTGCGTAATAGACGCGGTTTTTTAACCGCAGGACCTGCCAGTGAGATAACTTTACTGACATAAAGCTCACCACTGGTAAACAGTAACCCGAATGCAATAACATCTTGGTAATTGATTGACCATACCTGTTTGCTGATTGACACTGGATCAATGAAATGAATATGAGTACCAGGTAAACCTGCCGGGTGGACACCAGAAAACAGCTTCTCTTCTACATTTGCCAGTGTTGACTTGGGTAAGCTTGACTCACCTTTACAAACATAAACTTTGCCCGCAGTTAATTGCGATAACAGTGCTAAACCATCGCTAAATGCTTGTTGATTTTCATTGATGATTAATTCGGCATTTGCAGCCAAAGGATTGGTATCCATCGCGGTGACAAAGATAGAAGCGGGTACTGCTGCAATTTCAGGCACTTTACTAAATGGACGAGTGCGTAGCGCTGTCCATGCACCAGATTCAACCAAGTTTGCGACAATCTCGCTGCGTTCAATGCTTGCCAACTGCGCGCTTTCATATTTTGGAAAAGAGATACTCTCCTGACCTTCAACAGAAATAACAACTGACTGCAGAACTCGTTTTGCACCGCGGTTAATCTCTTTAACTACACCAGACGCTGGAGCGGTAAACTTTACGCCAGCATTCTTCTTATCACTAAAAAGAAGTTGACCTTTTTTTACTGTGTCTCCGGCTTTAACAGCCATTGACGGACGCATTCCCACATATTCTTCACCCAGTATAGCGACTTCAGTGATGGTTGGACCATCCTGAATCACTTGCTCTGGTGTTCCTAAAATTGGAAGGTCCAGTCCTTTTTTTATAGTAATCATATTCTCTTGCACTATGTTTACGGGAAGAAAAGTTAGATGCCTTGCGGCATAAAAACATTATAAGCTTTCTGACTGCTTAATAAATTTAACAACCAGATAACAAACAGACTAAAAAATTCTCGCGAATAATACCATTATAAAAGGGGAAATTACTATATGAAAAGAGCAGGGTTAGTGATTCTAGTTCAAATTTTTATGTGAAATAAATTTACATAAATACTTTTTTTTAACATTCTTTAAAAAAAGAGCATTATCCCAACCTATAAAACAGAAAATTTAAGGTATTTAAATTGCGTTTTTTATTAAAATGCTATTATTTCCCGCCACCTAAACAGTTACCTGAATCCGGAGCTGTTCTATTTTTTTCAAGCCATTGTATTGGGGTATAGGTATGTAAAGCGAGAGCATGAATTGGCCCTGCCAATTCCTCATTTAAGAGCTTATTCACTAAACGGTGACGTGCAATCAGCGGCATTCCCTCGAAAGTTTCACTAACTAATATCACTTTAAAGTGTGTTTGTGAATTTGCAGGTACAGCATGACGATAGCTTTCATTTTCAATATTTAAGAAATCAACCGATACATTATCTGTGATTTTTTTTTCTATTATTGTTTGCACGTTCATTTTTAATATCCTTTGATAATGTTAATATTTCCTATAAAACTGTAACAAAGACCGACTTATTTAGTAAGGTTTATTTATCACCAGCAACAGCAATAGGTAGAATTTGTCCACTCAAACAGTCTCATTAAATGTCGGTATCACAAAAGCATTTCCATGTTCCTATTTAGCGGATCATGAAGAGCAACTGATTATGCTTATTGAACCGCAAATCAATGCACAGCATTTTTACCCTACTTTACTGGCAAACGGCTTCCGTCGTAGTGGCGATCAAGTTTATCGCCCGCACTGCGCTCACTGCCAAGCCTGCCAATCACTACGCATCTCTATTAAGCAGTTTAAAAAGTCACGCAGTCAGAGACGTTTGTTTAATAAAAACAAAAAATTCCGTATTGAAATAAGTGAAGTTGCCAAAACACAATATTTCAACTTGTACCAACGTTACATCAATCAAATCCACTCTGACGGGCCAATGTTTCCGGCGTCAACCGATCAATATGAGGGATTTATTAAATCGACCTGGAATAAAACGCTGTTTATTGAAATTTATGATCAAGATAAGTTAATTTCGGTCAGTGTTACAGATCAGGTGAACAGCAAAAAAAACCAAGCCTGGAGCGCTTTTTATTGTTTTTATGATCCCGATTATCGAGACTACTCTCTTGGAAAATTTGCCGTATTAAGCCAATTAAAATTAGCCAAGGAATTTGATATTGATTGGTTATATCTCGGGTACTATATTGAAAACTGCCAGAAGATGAATTACAAAACGCAGTTCAATCCCCACCAGCGATTTATAGATGGGCAGTGGTTGAATTTTAATTAAACTGCCCTATTTTGATTCACTGGCTATTTACTTGCTATAATTACCATAAGTGGCTTAATAAATAAGCAACAATCCTTTACCCTATTCGATAATTCTGGCATTATGCGCCGATTGAAATTACAACCATACCCAATAAATTTGGGTATATATAAAATACAAAGGATCCATCGCCAATGGCAAAAGAAGATAGTATTGAAATGCAAGGCACAATCTTAGATACCTTGCCTAACACAATGTTCCGTGTAGAGTTAGAAAATGGTCACATGGTTACTGCACATATCTCAGGTAAAATGCGTAAAAACTACATCCGTATTCTGACTGGCGATAAAGTAACAGTTCAACTTACACCTTATGATTTATCTAAAGGTCGTATTGTATTCCGTGCTCGTTAATTTTTAAGCGCACTGAATATCACTCTTTTAAGCACACTTAAAAGAGCAATAAAAAACCAGCTTGAAGCTGGTTTTTTATTGCTCTTTGAAAACTAAATAAAAACAATCAACTCAATGCTAACGTTTTAGCGTAATCAAAGATGATGCCCTGCTTCTGCTTATCAAACGAAACTGTGACACTGCCACCATTTTGTAATTCACCAAATAAGATCTCATTAGCAAGTGGTTTTTTCAGTTTTTCCTGAATCAGACGAGCCATCGGACGTGCCCCCATCGCACGATCATAGCCTTGCTCAGCTAACCAATTGCGCGCAGTTTCAGTGACCTCTAGTGAAATCTGTTTTTTATCTAATTGCGCTTGTAGCTGCACAATAAATTTATCAACCACTTGATAAATAACATCTAATTCAAGATGATTAAACCAGATAATATTATCCAGACGGTTACGAAACTCAGGAGAAAATAGTTTATTTATTTCATCCATCACTTTATGCGAGTCTTTTTGATCTTTAAAACCAATATTTTGTTTAGTCGTTTCGCGAACCCCCGCATTGGTTGTCATCACCAAAATAATATTTCGGAAATCCGCTTTGCGGCCATTATTATCAGTTAATGTACCGTGATCCATAACTTGCAATAAAATATTGTATATATCACTGTGCGCTTTTTCTATTTCATCTAAAAGCAGAACCGCATAAGGATGTTTAACAACCGCATCAGTTAATAACCCCGCCTGCTCATAGCCGACATAACCGGGAGGCGCACCTAATAGACGAGAAACCGTATGTTTTTCCATATATTCTGACATATCAAAACGTAAAAGCTCCACCCCCATCGCCTTAGCAAGCTGTTGTGTTACTTCTGTTTTACCCACACCTGTCGGCCCGGCAAAAAGGAATGAGCCAATAGGTTTTAACTCTTCAGAAAGCCCGGATCTATTTAAATGAATCGCATCAGTTAACG
>NZ_CEZLMY010000013.1:27993-43916 GCF_983033635.1 Psychromonas sp.
TTGACCAAATACGGTCATTTTTAAACGCTCAGGTAATTTAGCCAATTGATCTTTATCTGAACTGGTCACCGATTTTTGTGGGATACGTGCAATTTTAGCTATAATGCTTTCAATTTCTAATACACCAATGGTTTTTTTACGTTTACTTGGCGGCAGTAAACGCATTTGCGAGCCCGCCTCATCGATCACATCAATCGCTTTATCAGGAAGATGACGATCGTTAATATATTTTGCACTAAGTTCAGCAGCGGCCATTAAGGCTTTATTGGTATAACGAACTTGATGATGCTTTTCATAACGCGAGCGTAAACCTAATAATATTTGTCCGGTCTCTTTTATTGAGGGTTCAAGCACATCGACTTTTTGGAAACGTCGCGCCAATGCATGCTCCTTTTCAAAGATCTGACCAAACTCTTTATAAGTCGTCGAGCCCATACAGCGTAGTTTACCGCCACTTAATAATGGTTTTAATAAATTGGCCGCATCAAGCTGCCCCCCCGTTGCCGCCCCTGCTCCGATAATGGTATGAATTTCATCAATAAATAAAATGGCATTATCTTGCTCTTCCAGTTGAGTTAATACCGTTTTAAAACGCTGCTCAAATTCACCTCGGTATTTTGTTCCCGCCAGCAACGCGCCCATATCAAGCGAATAAATAATATTATCTTCAATAACATCAGGTACATTTTTATTAACGATACGATACGCCAGCCCTTCAGCAATAGCCGTTTTACCGACACCCGCTTCCCCCACTAATAACGGATTGTTTTTACGGCGACGACATAAAATCTGCACACAACGCTCGACCTCTTTATCACGTCCAATAAGCGGATCAATAATGCCAGCCTCGACCTGTTCATTTAAATTGATGGTAAAAGGCATCTCTTCTGTTTGTTCAATAACAGTTTCATTGTTTACTTGCTCCTGAAAAAACTCAGGAGCCGAATCCGCCGACTTAGTGATGCCATGAGAAATATAATTGACCACATCTAAGCGGGAAAGATGTGCTTTTTTCAAGAAAAAGACTGCTTGAGATTCCTGCTCACTAAAAATAGCAACCAGTACACTAGCGGCCGATACTTCGGTACTGCCAGATGACTGCACATGAAAAATAGCGCGCTGTAAAACACGTTCAAAAGCAATAGTTGGTTGAATTTCAATCTTTTGTGTTTGTACTTCAGGTATTGAAGGTATGCTTTCTAAGAATGTAACAATCTCGATATGTAGAGATACCAGATCAACAGAGCATGCCGTTAATAATGTTTTAATTTCATCATTTTCCAATAGAGCAAGCAACAAGTGCTCTACCGTCATAAATTCATGCGATTTTTCAAAGGCAAAATGGAAGGCTAAATCTAAACTGTTTTCTAACGCTTTATCTAACATAAACGCCTCCTGGAGAGTTAATTACTGAGCGAACTTTTGCCATATTTATGATTCTTTTTCCATCGAACATCGTAGAGGATGTTCATTTTGTTTCGCATAATTCATTACTTGTGCCACTTTGGTTTCTGCTATTTCGGCTGTAAATGTGCCACAAATACCGACCTGTTTATAATGAACATTGAGCATAACTTCGGTTGCAGATTCGTTATCTAAGCGGAAAAAGCACTGCAACACATCAATCACAAAATCCATCGGCGTATAATCATCATTATGTAACAACACATTATACATAGAGGGTGGAACCAGTCTTGTTTCAGATCGCTCAATCGTTGCTGATTCATTACCTGTTTGAGGGGGATTTTTATCGCTCATCTTTAAGTCTAGTCTTATTTAATAAAGTTAGGAAAAATTTAATTTTCGGCCGAAACAACCTATCAGGAGTAGATTAATATTTCATGGAGCATAGTGCAATCAGTGCTTAAGAATAAAGACAAGCGCTGTGAGGTAATAATTGATTTGAGCAATTGTTAAGCGCTCACAGTCATCTGTTTTGAGAGCCACTCCTCTACTTGAGTAATAAGCAACACCACAAATCAGATAGATGTACAGAATAATTATATGGAATACCTGTATTTATTACCCATAAAGGTATTCCATAGCATAATATATAGCGTTTTATCCTTACCAGGCACGGTATCCACAAGTATCAATGTGAAAGCGCACACCAGAATATAACCCTAACCCTACTTTATATTTAGCGCCGTATTTTTTGTGGATAGCATTAAGTTTTTTATGTAAATCCTGGCGATTAATATCTTCAAGAGGCACCATATCTAAGGCACAAAAATTAAGATGTTTACTGCGAGCCGCTCCCCCCGCATTATTGTTATAAATAGAGGTACGCTCACCAGATACTGGGATAACAATGCCAATTTCTGGTTCAATATACTGCTGAATAAATTTAATCGTATTAACCATATCAGGCAGATGTTTTTTATTCGGCAGGGTAAATAAAGAGGTGTTATTCATCACCCAGTCGGTCCCTTGCAATAATATCAAATACAACGGCATGCTCACCTCAATGCCTTCAGCACGGAAATAATCCGCGATACCTTGTATTTTATCTTCGGCGTGATTTAATAAAATCCAACCTTTAAACGCTGCTTGCGTAGGGACTTTATACCCTTTAACATCAACCACGAGATCATCGTACTGCAGATTTTCTTTATCTTCATAAAGTTTAGATATGTCATCAGCAACCAGATTACATGAACAAAAAACAAATAATACTAACCATAAACGTTTCATAACTATGCCTCCAAGTAGACCTTATTATTCATTAGCGCTAAATGTTAAGTATAGGATCGATAGTTTACCCCTGTTTTATATGCAGGTATCTCCTTGTTAAATTAGGGTGTCTACTAGATCGGATCAATTACAACGACTTGTCTGGCTTACCTCATAATTCTTGAAATATGGTTTAAGTAATAAAATCCAACTCTTTGATCTGTTTTCATACTCTTCTATGCAAAGCTCGGCTCTCTCCTGGGAAAAATCAGCTTGCTTCGATAAGTAAGCATACTTATTAGGACCGCTGCCATAGACGTAACAGAGCGTACTGTAATACCTTTGGATATCCAAGCTGTGCTCATCCCAGAAATCTCCTTCTGCAAACTCCTCTATATCCTCACTCTCCAAATCAAACAAGTCTGCCGCGCTAATCGATATCTCTTGTCCGTCCTCAAACAGATCAATCAGCAATACGGTGGCAAGCCCGTCTGCTGCATCCTCCTCTTTTCCAACCACGGGCAGTTCATACATAAAGACCAGTGCGTGGGCCAGCTCATGAAATAAGGTATGCATCAAGGCATCCAGTGTTGCGTCAGTCGCGCTTACACCTGTTTCTGAATAGTTTGCAGCAATAAATCGCTGCTTCACCTCCTGCACAAAGGAGTATGGGATAAGAATTTTGTTTTCTTCGCTGTCATAAAGCGGGCCCTCTTCACCACCAAAGACAATATCAAGCGGCTCTGAGAGATGAAAATTTTCATTGATCAATGTCACTACCGATTCAATGCTGTCAGATGTTTTAAGCTCTTTTTTTATTACAGCTTCAATTGCACTGCCAGGTTTTTCGTACACAGCACGCGCCCTGTTTTCCGCGCAGGCTGAAGTGATTATAAAAAGCGAACAGATAATGGCTGACATTACTCTTATTAAATACATCGCAACTCCGTTTAAACTATAAAAAATCATTGCCAGCCTAGTCATCTGCTCAGCATTTTCATCAACTAATGCTGATTAAGAATGTCAAGAACCTGATCAGCAAAGGCGGAGTAATCAATTTAGCCCTGATTGACCGTATAGGTTATCGCCAATAAAGTATTTGATCCGGTGTTTTCTGATCAATATACTTTTGACTTTATACAATAACACTCGGGGACTTTAAATATGGATAAAGTTTTATACCAAGGTGGAAGCGATATGAGAGTGGTGGAGAGAGATAATAAGCTCTATCAGCGCTATGATATTGGTGCGCATTGTTCCAAATACCGGGAAGATGAGATCACTCAGAAAGAGTTTGAAAGCCAAGGCATTGATCCACATAAATCAAATTACTCTCTAAGTCAATATGATGAGGAAGAAAAAAGCTGACTGCAGAGTAACCATAATTCGAGGGTGAACTCGCAGCAGTTACGACGAAAATCCGGCCAATAACTGTTATCTAAAAAGCATTACAGCCCGCATCCTCAATTAGTGCAATAGCTGGCTGATTTAACGCAGAAGCAGCTAAAAATAGCTGCACTGTATCGATTTTCTTATCCCGAGTTGAGATTATTTAGCTGGAGTTTTTATCAAAACGGTGAACAACCTGATTAGAACTGCCGCGCCATTGCAGGTTTGGCTCAGCCAACTCCTGAATAAACTTGCCGTCAATTAACACATCAATCAGATCCACAATCTCTTTTTGTTGAGGATTCAGATCTGCCAACAGATAGCCAGTCCAGATCCAGATATTTTTACCGGCACATTCAGCTTTAACACGTTTAATAAGCTTTAATACCTGTTCGGTATTCGCAGGGTGCAGCGGATCGCCACCCGACAGGGTTAACCCCTGTCGTTTAATACGGGTATCGTTAAGATCTTTAATAATTTGTTCGGCAAGCTGATCGGTAAACAGTTCGCCGGCATCAGGCGACCAGGTGGACTGGTTATAACAGCCCTTGCAGTTATGAATACAGCCGGAAACAAACAGGGAACAACGGGTGCCCTCACCATTTAAGACATCAATCGGGTAATATTTACTGTAATTCATACGGGGCTCCTAAAACAAAAACACCCCACTGTATGCGGGGTGTTTTTTACAAGATATTGGATTAATGTAACTATTCAGATAGCAGTCATTTCGTTCTAGTTTGAGCAAAAAGCGCGCAGTTTATAAGTATAAATGAGCACTTTTGACAATAAAATAGGACGAAATGGCAATAATCTAAAGGTGCTTAACGCGACGCTTAACCTCTTCCTGCTTACCTTCATTAAACGGGCGTGCATCCGGGCTGCCTAAATAACCGCAGACACGGCGGGTAACCGCTACTTTTTCTGAATCAGAATTACCGCAACTCGGGCAGACAAAGCCTTTGCTGGTGCAGTCAAACTCACCATTAAAGCCACACTCATAACACTCATCAATTGGCGTATTGGTGCCGTAGTAAGGCACACGCGAATAACTGTAATCCCAGACATCTTCTAACGCTTTAAGGTTATGCTGCATATTTGGATATTCGCCGTAACAGATAAAACCACCGGTGGCGATTTCAGGGTAAGGCATTTCAAAATCCAGTTTATCGTAAGGGTTTACTGATTTTTCAACATCTAAATGGAAGCTGTTGGTGTAATAACCTTTGTCAGTTACGCCTTCTAAAACACCGAACTGTTTTGCATCTAAACGGCAGAAACGGTCACATAAGTTTTCAGAAGGTGTTGAGTATAAGCTAAAGCCGTAACCCGTCTCTTTTGTCCAACGATCCACTGCTTGTTTTAAGTAACGGATCATCGCAATCGCTTTTTCCTGCTTCTCTTTATCATCAAACAGATGACCATCAGAGCCGTGCAGCGCATTAATTGCTTCATGTAAACCGATATAACCGAGTGAGATAGAAGCACGGCCATTTTTAAAGATCTCAGCAACACAATCATCAGCTTTTAAACGTACACCACAAGCACCTTCCATATACAAAATAGGCGCTACACTCGCTTTTACTTCAGATAAACGTTCAATACGTGTATCTAATCCTTTTTTAGCCATATTTAAACGGCTATCTAATAATTTGTAAAAGGCTTGCTCGTCACCACCTGCTTCCAAGGCAATGCGAGGTAAGTTAAGACTTACCACACCAAGGTTATTACGACCGTCATGGATCAGTTCATTGTTTTCTTCGTAAGTGCCTAAGAAACTGCGGCAACCCATTGGCGTTTTAAATGAGCCTGTCACTTCAACCACTTTATCAAAGTTTAAAATATCAGGATACATACGTTTTGAAGCACATTTTAGCGCCAGCTGTTTAATATCGTAATTTTGATCTGTGCTTTTATGGTTTACGCCATCTTTTATCGCAAACACTAATTTAGGGAAAATAGCCGTTTTACGGTTTTTACCTAAACCGGCAATACGAATTTTGAAGATTGACTCTTGAATTAAACGTGCTTCCCAACTTGTACCCAAACCGAAACCAAAAGTCACAAAAGGTGTTTGTCCGTTTGCTGTGTGCAGTGTATTGACTTCATATTCAAGAGATTGGAATGCATTAAAACACTCTTTTTCTGTCTGCTGCGTTGCATAAGCTTGCGGTTCAGCAATGCCCCACTCTTCTGCTGTTGCTAAATGTTTTTGGTAACTTTTAGATACATAAGGCGCAAGCGTAGTATCGATGCCGTTAATCGTGGTGCCGCCGTAAATATGGCTGGCTACCTGGGCGATAATTTGTGCTGTAACTGCTGTTGCCGTTGAGATTGATTTCGGCTCTTCAATTTCTGCATTACCCATTTTAAAACCTTGGGTAAACATCCCTTTAATATCGATTAACATACAGTTAAACATAGGGAAAAACGGGGCATAATCTAAATCGTGATAATGCAGTTCACCTTTATCATGAGCGCGCACAACATCACGCGGTAAAATATGTGATTTAGCATAATGTTTAGCAACAATACCTGCCAGCAAATCACGTTGTGTCGGAATCACTTTACTGTCTTTATTGGCGTTTTCATTAAGTAGTGAAGCATTGCTCTGTTCAATCAGACCATAAATTTCACTGTTAAGTTGGCTTTTACGCTCTCGCGCCACATCTCTGTCATGACGATATTCGATATAAACACGGGCAAGCTCTGTATGACCGCTTTGCATCAGACACACTTCAACCGCATCTTGGATATCATGAATATCGACTTCAACCTGGCCTTGTAATTGGCTCTCAACTTCATTAGCAATAGCAAATGCATCAACACCTTTACAGCGCGCTGCACCTGATGCTTTTAAAATGGCTTCAGCGATACGTAGGGCATTAAAAGGGACTTGGCTACCATCTCGTTTAATAACAACAGGTTTCATAACAGGGCTCCAATAAAAAAACAGAAAACACAATATATTGTGGACGCGAATCATACATAACACTATATGTTGAGTATTGATATAAATCAAATTTCAATTCAGGTGAATATTAAGTGTTAAAAAACATCTGTTTTATTACGTTTTTTATTTTTTGTAGTTGCAATTTTAGGAAGCTGTTTTAGTGGGAATTTATAGCGATAGTAGTTACTATCGCTGTAGATTAGCTCATAAAAACGATGCACTTCACAGTTCGATAACAGCCAAGCCTCTTGGAAACTGCTATTTCAGGGCTCGGCCTGATACTCAGAACAAGATAACTCCCTATCCTGCTATTTTTCCACTGATTATCTGCTATTTTATTGTTATCATAGCGAGCTCTTTCGGGCCCGCAAAATACACCTATATTGGTAGTGGAATTAAATTCTTATGAGCGACTATATTTTACTGTTTTTCGGTACAGTGCTGGTTAATAACTTCGTATTAGTAAAATTTTTAGGTTTATGCCCGTTTATGGGGGTTTCAAATAAAGTTGAAACCGCTGTTGGCATGTCATTTGCGACCACCTTTGTTTTAACGTTAACCGCAGCACTTTCGTATATTGTGAATACTTATCTGCTACTCCCGCTTGAGTTAATGTATCTGCAGACATTAAGCTTTATTCTGGTGATCGCGGTTGTGGTGCAGTTTACTGAAATGGTGATACATAAAACCAGTCCTACTCTATATCGTTTATTGGGTATATTTTTACCTCTGATCACTACCAACTGTGCCATTTTAGGTTTAGCACTGCTTAACATTAATGAAAATCATGATTTTGTCGAATCAATTATTTACGGCTTTAGTGCGGGTATCGGTTTCTCTCTGGTATTAGTGCTTTTTTCTTCAATGCGCGAACGCTTAGCTACCTCCGATGTACCGCTTCCTTTTAAGGGCGCATCGATTGCGATGATCACCGCAGGTTTAATGTCACTTGCCTTTATGGGCTTTACCGGTCTTATTAAGTAATAAATTAAAGCAAACGGAATAAACTAGATGATAACCAGTATTGCAATCGCCATTTTTACACTCGGGATTTTAGGTGCTATTTTTGGCTCTATATTAGGCTATTCCTCATTACGTTTTAAAGTAAAAGCCGATCCTATTGTTGAAGAACTAGATGCCATTTTACCGCAAACACAGTGTGGCCAGTGTGGTTATCCGGGTTGTAAACCTTATGCTCAAGCCATTGCCGACGGTGAGGATATTAATAAATGTCCACCGGGTGGTGAAGCTGTGATGCGTCAACTGGCGGAACGTATGGGCATCGAACCGCAAGATTTAGAAGGTGAACAGAAACCTAAATTACTGGCCTTTATTCGTGAAGATCAATGTATCGGCTGCACTAAGTGTATTCAAGCCTGCCCTGTTGATGCCATTTTAGGAGCAACCAGACAGATGCATACGGTAATCAGTGATGAATGTACCGGCTGCGAGCTTTGTGTTGCACCTTGCCCGACTGATTGTATTGATATGGTCCCGATTGCTTTAAGCACACAAAATTGGCAATGGAATCTTAACCTTATACCAACCAAAACCAGCACTGAGCGCTAGCATGATAACAAAACCTATTAACCTGCTCAGTGAAGAGCAACTCGCCGAAATCTCATCAGGAAAGCAGTGGTCTTTTCATGGCGGCATTCATCCTCAAGAAAATAAGCTGCAAAGTAATCAAGCGGTTATTAGAGATGCGGGGATTCCCCCCTTTTTAGTAATTGCTATTGAACATAAAGGTCACATCCCGGAACTATTAGTTAAAATCGGTGATCTGGTATTAAAAGGACAAGCGTTAACGAAAGTATATGCTGCAATGGTAGTGCAGCATGCAAGTAGCTCGGGTGTTATTAGTGCCATAGAAAAACGTACCGATCTTCATCCGTCCGGCCAGCCTGTTTTATCCGTTGTAATTGCAACAGACGGTTTAGATAGAAGCATTGCATATAAAAAGTGTGAAAATTATAAAACTCAAGCAAACCCGCTCTTAGTTGAAAAAATTCAGAATGCGGGCATTGTCGGATTAGGCGGTGCAGGTTTCCCTAGCCATTTAAAGCTAACGCACCCAGAGGGCATTAAACTGCTTATTATCAATGCAGTTGAATGTGAACCCTATATCACCGCAGATGATCGTTTAATGCAGGAACATGGCGATGAAATCATTGCCGGAATCCATGTTCTGCAGCATATTCTTAAACCGGCATTAACTGTGATTGCAGTTGAAGATAATAAACCTGAAGCGATTGAAGCGTTAAACCTGGCACTGCAAAAAAGCCAGAAAACACCACAAACAAAGATAATTATTCGCAGCATTGCCACACGCTATCCATCGGGCAGTGAAAAACAGTTAATTGAGATTATAAGCGGACAGCAAACACCGCTTGGCAAACACCCTACTGAGCTAGGCATTGTAATGCAAAATGTCGGTACCGTTTTTGCGATTAAAGAGGCTGTTATTGATGGCAAACCACTTATCTCGCGTATTGTAACGATAACGGGTGATGCTTTTCAAAAGAAAGGCAATATCAGTGTGCGTCTCGGCACTCCAATTCAATACCTGTTAGATAAATACTGGCACAATATTGAACCCCTGCAAAAACTGATTATTGGCGGTCCGATGATGGGCTTTTCCATCAGCCATGGTGATATTCCTGTAACAAAAACCTGTAATTGTATTCTTGCCCCGACCCTGCAGGAGATGCCTGACTCACCACCTGAAATGCCCTGTATTCGCTGTGGTGAGTGCGCGCACGTTTGCCCTGCGCAGTTATTACCACAACAGCTTTTGTGGTACTCACAAGGTAAAGATCACAACAAATTAAATGAGTACAACCTCTCTTCCTGTATTGAATGTGGTGCATGTGCTTTTGTTTGCCCTAGCCATATTCCCTTAGTTGAATATTACCGCGTCGCAAAAGCGGAAATAAACAGCGCCAAACAAGAGGCGAAAAAGACTGAAATTGCACGAATTCGATTTGAAAATCGCGAAGCGCGACTGGCGCAAGCAAAATTAGAACGCCAGGCAAAACATAAAGAAGCGGCCGAAAAACGTAAACAACAGTTAAAAGAGATAAATGGTGGTGAAGATTTAGTCGCAGCAGCACTTGCCCGCGCTAAAGCTAAAAAAGCGGCAAGCTCAGAAAATACAGCAGCAACACTAGCCGATGTTGATAAAAACAGTAAAAAAGATGCAGTTGCAGCCGCTATTGCGCGCGCCAAAGCTAAAAAAACAGCATCGGCCGAAAATAACGAAGCAAAACCTGCTGATAATAAAAAAGACGCAGTTGCAGTAGCCATTGCACGTGCCAAAGCTAAAAAACAAGCATCAGCCGAAAATAGCGAAACAAAACCAGCTGATAGTAAAAAAGATGCGGTTGCAGCGGCCATTGCACGTGCCAAAGCTAAGAAACAGGTATTAGCAGAAAATAGCGAAACAAAACCTGCTGACAGTAAAAAAGATGCGGTTGCAGCAGCCATTGCACGTGCCAAAGCTAAAAAACAGGCATTAGCAGAATCGCAACAGCAGGATTTAAATAAAAAAATCGAACCTGATAACAGTGACGTTATAGAAGCACGTAAAAAGCGTAAAGAGCAAGCGCGATTACATAAGCAGCAGAAACAGTCACAACAACCCGAAAATAAAGAAGTGGATTCGATACAAGCCAAGCAGCAAGTTACCGATAAAACTCAAACAGCTGGCGACGATAGAAAAGCCAAAATAGCAGCCGCAATTGCCAAAGCAAAAGCGAAAAAAACTGCGCAAAAGGATCAATAAAATGGCATTTATGAATTCAAGTTCCCCACATCAGCGCGTCCGACGAAGCACTTCTCAGATCATGTTATTGGTGATCTTGTGTTTAATACCGGGCATATTTTTGCAGAGTTATTTTTTTGGCTTTGGCAACCTATTACAAATTGTGCTTGCCGGTATTGTAGCCCTGATAAGTGAAGGGGTAATATTAATATTACGACAGCGCCCAATTATTCATACCTTAAAAGACGGTAGCGCACTGTTAACAGCTGTACTTATTGCTATTGCTATTCCACCACTCGCTCCCTGGTGGGTTGTGGTGATCGGTACTGTTTTTGCGGTTGTATTTGTAAAACAATTATATGGCGGACTTGGGCAAAATATTTTTAATCCCGCAATGGCCGCTTATGTTCTTTTGCTTGTCTCCTTTCCAGTGCAGATGACGAGTTGGATTCCCGTTCAATCACTACATCCCTTTTCACTTACATTAATGGATCAGATAAACGCCCTGCTCACAGGTTTTACCCTTGATGGTTACTCTGTAAAACAGCTTAGCATCAGTATTGATGGTTTAACCATGGCAACACCGCTTGATACAGCACGTAATGCCTTACATGCAGGTAATACAATCAGTGAAATATTCGATAGCCCTGAATATAAAGCCTCATCCTGGGAAGCTATTCAGTGGGTTAATCTTGGCTTTTTACTCGGTGGTTTGGTTTTATTATGCAAACGCGTCATTCAGTGGTATATCCCAGTTAGTTTTTTGACCGGTATCAGCGTCTTTTCTTTTATCGCCTTTGCCTACAATCCCGATCTTAATATATCGCCGCTTTTCCATCTTTTTTCTGGCGCAACCATGCTCGGCGCATTTTTTATCTTAACCGATCCCGTTACCGCTTCAACAACAGTAAAGGGACGAATTTTTTACGCTTTATTAATCGCATTAATTGTGGTGATTATCCGTAATCTTGGTGGTTACCCCGATGCCGTGGCATTTGCCGTATTGCTTGGCAATATGTGTGTTCCTTTTATCGATTATTACACTCAGCCAAAAGTTTATGGGAGAGCTAACTAAATGTTTTTAATAACAACAGGTTACATGTGTGTGGCGACACCCAAAACAATCGATTATTACACTCAGCCGAAAGTTTATGGGAGAGCTAACTAAATGTTTTTAATAACAACAGGTTACATGTGCGTGGCGACACCCAAAACAATCAATTACTCATCTCCAGCAAAGGTTTATGGGAGAAGTCACTAGATGTTTTCAATAACAACAGGTTACATGTGCGTGGCGACACCCAAAACTATCGATTATTACACTCAGGAAAAAGTTTATGGGAGACGCGCTTAAATGATTTCAACTATCAGCCGTAACGCTTTTTTATTAGCCGCATTTGCCATTATCTGCACGGGTGCAGTGGCAATTGTCAATGTATTAACCAAACCGGTAATAGAGTTGCAGGAGCAAAAAGCGCTATTAAAAACACTCAACCAACTTATTCCCGCTGAATCATATGATAACGATATTTTTGCCAGTTGTTTTACAGTAAAAGATGATTTACTGGGCAAGGGACAGTCACAACAGGTCTTTATCGCTAAAAAAGAGCATCTGCCTGTCGCGCTAATGTTAGAAACCAGCAGCTTTCGCGGTTATGCGGGGGAGATAAAACTGGCTATCGGTATTTATGAAAATGGGCAGCTTGCAGGTGTACGTGTTATTCGCCACACGGAAACCCCCGGGCTGGGAGATAAAATTCAAACAAATAAATCAGATTGGATTTTCTCATTTAATGATAAGTCTTATCAGCAATCGCAGGATCATCGCTGGGAAGTAAATAAAAATGGTGGTGATTTTGATGCCTTTACAGGGGCAACCATTACCCCAAGAGCGGTTATTTTTGCCGTTAAAAATGCCTTAATCTATTTTGAAAATAATAAATATAACCTTTTCAAGCAGCAAGCAAACTGCGGAGAAGACCAATGAGTGATTCGATACAACAAACCGCAACACAAGATGAAAGTAAAAGTGAACAAGCAGCTGTTTACAAAGAGCTTGCCTGGCAAGGTTTATGGAAAAACAATCCCGGCATTGTACAGTTGCTTGGTTTGTGTCCACTACTTGCCGTCACCAATACAGTAACCAATGCACTTGGTTTAGCGATAGCAACACTGTTTGTTTTAGTCGCATCAAACAGTCTAGTCTCGCTAATTCGCGCTTATGTGCCACAAGCGATTCGCATTCCTGTTTTTGTTATGATCATTGCTTCATTAGTAACCTGTGTACAGCTGCTTATGAATGCATTTACCTATGAATTATACCTTTCACTGGGTATTTTCATCCCGCTGATCGTCACCAACTGTATTATTATTGGCCGGGCAGAGGCGTTTGCATCCAAAAACAGTGTTAAACATGCCGCTTTTGATGGTCTGATGATGGGACTGGGTTTCAGCGCAGTGCTTATTTTATTAGGTGCAAGTCGAGAAATTTTAGCACAAGGCACGCTCTTTGACGGTATCGAAACCCTGTTAGGTGACTGGGCACAAGATTTAACTATCATCCTTTATCACACAGATACCACCTTTTTATTGGCGGCCCTACCACCCGGTGCTTTTATCATTATGGGTTTGATCATTGCTTTAAAAAATCTCATTGACCAACGGGTTGTAAAACAGTGAACAAAGAAAAACGGCGTGAGATATTAACTCGTCTGCGCGCCGAAAATCCAAAACCGCAAACCGAGCTTAATTACAGCTCCCCCTTTGAGTTACTGATTGCGGTTATTTTATCCGCACAAGCAACCGATGTAAGCGTTAATAAAGCCACAGATAAACTCTATCCGGTTGCTAATACGCCTGAAGCAATTGCAGCTTTAGGTATTGATGGATTAAAACACTATATTAAAACCATCGGCCTGTTTAATAGCAAAGCGAGCAATGTTATTAAAACCTGCAATATGCTGATTGAATTACACCATAGCCAGGTACCTGAAAATAGAGAAGCGCTACAAGCATTACCGGGTGTCGGAAGAAAAACAGCAAATGTAGTATTAAATACCGCCTTTGGCTGGCCAACCATTGCTGTTGATACCCATATTTTCCGTGTTGCTAACCGCACTAAGCTCGCAGTGGGAAAAAATGTCGATCAAGTTGAAGAAAAGCTGTTAAAAGTGATTCCTGCCGAGTTTAAAGTGGATGTGCATCACTGGCTTATTTTACACGGCCGCTATACCTGTATCGCCCGCAAACCGCGTTGTGGTTCATGCTTAATTGAAGATCTGTGTGAGTATAAAGATAAAACCGAACACTAAAGCAGGATAAAATTCCAATTTCCCAGCAACAGCAACAGCTTTCGCTTGTAACGTGCGCCGTAACTTTCAGTGTTGCAGTTCAGCCTGACGACATGTAAATGATAAGCAAGCGAAACAGTCATTCTGCCAACCGCAATAGAAAACAGCGCATGCCAAGCTGAGTCGCTGATAGCCCAAACTACTTGAGGATGCAGGAATTTGCTGCTTCAAGTAGTTTGAGAGTAAACCTGAACTGAGCTTCAATAATCGCCTTAAGTTACAGAGTCTCTACTGAATAACCAGAAACAGCGAACCACCTCCGCGATTTATTTGCAGTAATATGGAGTTCTTGCTGTGCTCTAAAGCCTGACTTAACGTACTTAAATCGTAAACTCGGCGTCTGTTCACTGCAACGATCAGATCTCCTGTGCGTAAACCGCTGTATGCAGCTGCTGAATTTGGTGCTAATCGCGTAACAACAACACCATTACCTTCAGGGTCATTTTCAAACTGCGCGCCCTCTAACAATGAATGTAATCGACTCTGACTATTTACAGTAAATTGCGGCTTGCCGATTTTGACTGTGAGTTGTGTTTTATCACCATCACGTAACAATGTTAATTTAACTTTTTCGCCAATTGCTTTAATGCCTATACGACTGCGAAGCTGCCCTGTTGATGCGCTGATCTTCCCGTCAACCTGCAAAATAATATCACCGGATTTAATCCCAGCTTTCTCTGCAGGTGAACCCTTTACTACATTAGTCACTAGTACGCCACGCTGTCCGTTTTTCAGATCGAAAGCTTCACGTAGAGCAGGGGTAATATCCTGGATGCCGATTCCTATATGTCCACGACGCACTTCACCATGCTCGATGATTTGAACCATACTGGCTTTAGCCATATTGGTAGGGATGGCAAAGCCAATTCCTACATTCCCGCCTGAAGGTGCGATAATTGCCGTATTTATGCCGACCAGTTCGCCAGCTAAATTCACTAAGGCACCGCCTGAATTCCCCGGATTAATCGATGCATCTGTTTGGATGAAATTTTCATATCCTTCGATACCTAACCCGCTTCGTCCTAAGGCACTTACAATGCCAGTAGTGACTGTTTGTCCCAAACCAAACGGATTACCAATGGCAACAACAAAATCGCCAACTTCAAGTCTGCTTGAGTCCGCTATATTTACTTGAATCAAATTGTCAGCATCTATCTCCAAAATGGCAATATCTAATTCCGGATCGCTTCCCACTAATTTAGCTTTAAAGCTGCGACCATCTATTAATGAAACGCGTATCTCGTCTGCGTTCTTAATTACATGATAATTGGTCATCACAACACCATCATCAGCATTAACTATCACACCTGAACCGGCGCTTTGCTGACGTTTTTTTTGTTGGCGTTCTGGTTGTTTAGGCTGCTCGGGAAGATTAAAAAAATGTCTGAAAAAAGGATCATTTAATAATGGATTATAATTTTGTCTCAGCGTTGAATAGGTTGCTATATTGACTACCGCAGGGTTAATTTTCTTTAACATGGGTGATAACGACGGAAAGGTTTTTCCGTCGCTGCCGACATAAGGAATTGTGGCATAGGACAAGTGTGAGAATAGAATTAGAAAGCCAATAAATAGTTTTACAGATAATTTATTCATTTTTTATTCCTTATCATTAATCTAATTTTTTAAAAAAGATAACAGGCTGACTTTAAACAGTTTTATAAAGCCCTTCGGATCGGTTAAAGCAAGATTTTAATATTAAAAACATTCTTTTTTCAACTTTTTAAGGATGAATACCCAATGCTTCTGCTATAGCTTTAACTGTAGCTCCAGAATGATGAGTAAGCTTTACTGC
>NZ_CEZLMY010000014.1:0-2678 GCF_983033635.1 Psychromonas sp.
ATCGATAATATCCTCAGCGTTGTGATCCCTTTTTTCACTGATCGCTGCAAATCGACAAATAGCAGGATTGGCTTTGCTAGTTTTGCCATCGTATTTATAAAAGCCAGCGCCACCTTTTTTACCAAGCAACTGCAGCTCATCATAAACGGTTGTTAAAAGAGGACAGACAAGCATACGTTTGCCAAAGCCCTCCTCTAAAATCTTGGCTACTTTATAACCGACATCAATTCCAACCTGATCAGCAAGCTCAAAAGGTCCCATCGGCATACCAAACTCGGTGATAGCCTTATCAACCATCTCAATATCTGCGCCCTCCTGCAGCAGATACACAGCCTCATTCATATAGGGAAGTAAAATTCGATTAACCAAAAATCCCGGGCAGTCTTTTACCACTATAGGGCTCTTACCCCAACCTTTGACCATAGCAACCGCTCTCGCTATAGTCTGCTCACTGCTCTTCTCTCCACGAATAATCTCTACCAGAGGCATACGGTTTACAGGGTTAAAAAAGTGCATACCGCAAAAGTTATCTGGTCGCTGCAGCACCGAGGCCATCTCAGTAACCGATAGCGCAGAGGTATTGCTGCACAGTAGCGCCGAATCAGAGAGGTGCGTCTCAGTTTCTGCAAGTACCTGTTTTTTAATCTCCATATTCTCCACAACCGCTTCAACCACCAGATCTACGCTGCCAAATCCCTGATAGTCTACGGAGGCACCAATGCGGTTCATCGCCCTATCTATTTGTCCCTGTTTCATCCGGCGGCGTTTCTTTAACTGTGCAAAATACTCACCCGCCTGGCCATAGCCCAAGGCAATGGCATCCCAGCTGATATCTTTCATTCTCACCGACAAACCACGGTGGCTCAGCAGCCAGGCTATCCCCCCTCCCATTACACCAGCGCCGAGAACCGCTGCTGATTTCGGCGGGATAATTTCACCTGCAAAATCGGACCCTCGCTCTTTTTTTATCTCCTCATTTAAGAAGAAAAGTGCGACAAGATTTTTTGATATCTCTCCCACGGCCAGTTTGGAAAATGCTTCTAACTCGCGCTCCATTCCCTCACTTAAACTGCACTTTGTAGACAAGAGATCAAGGACAGCAAGGGGCGCCGGATAAAACCCTTTGCTTTTTTTCATTACATTTTTGCGCGCTTGCTTTATAACAAAGGATCTGCCGAAGGAGGTTTTTAACAAGGAGTGCACAACAGACTCTGTTTTCCCGCGCGGTTTTCTTTTTTTCTTTAGCGACAAACGAAAAGCGCTATCACGTAATTTTTGCAGAAAGCTTTGTTGCTCCTCTTCTAAAAGTGCAGCCGCGACAACGTGATCAACCAGCTTGATTTTCTTCGCTTTGCCGGCATTAACGGTTTTACCGGGAAGGATAATTCCCAGCGCCTCGGGAAGTCCAATTAAACGCGGTAAACGCTGCGTCCCCCCCCAGCCGGGAATAATACCCAGTTGTACCTCAGGAAGCCCTATCTTAGTTTTAGGGTTGTCAGTCGCCACGCGAAAATCACAAGCTAAAGCCAGTTCGCAGCCGCCGCCCACGCAGGCACCGTTTATGATTGCCACCGTAGTTTGCGGAAGAGCGGCAATACGCGAGAAAAGATCCTGTCCTACTTTGCCTTTCTCTCGAGCCTCAATCTCACTATCAATAGCGCGAAGCTCCTCAATATCTGCCCCAGCGATAAAAATATCCTTTTTAGTGCTCTCAAAACTGACAACTTCGCAACTGCTGTCACTGCTGTCACTGCTGAGAGCAGTTATCACCTGATTCAACTCTGTCATTACAGCACTGGAGAGTTTATTTACCTTCTCTCCAGGCAGATCAAAAATCACCCGTACCAACCACTCAGCTTTCTCAACTCGAATCGTTTCCATTATTCAACCTCCAGCACTAGAGAAGCACCCTGTCCACCACCAATACAGAGGGTTGCAAGTCCCCGCTGTAAACCACGACGTCGTAATTCATGCAGAAGCGTTAATACCAGCCTGCCTCCCGTCGCACCAACGGGATGACCAAGCGCGATTGCCCCGCCATTTACATTCAGTTTGTCACGATCAATGACACCAAGGGCTTTTTCTCTGCCCAGATATTTTTTAGCAAATTGATCACTGGCAAAAGCACGCTCATTAGCAATTACCTGCACGGCAAATGCCTCATTTAATTCAATCAGATCAAAATCATCGATTGTTAAAGCAGTTTTTGTCATTAACACAGATGTAGCGTAGGTTGGGCCTAAACCCATACGGGCTCCATCAAGTCCT
This sequence comes from Psychromonas sp., assembly GCF_983033635.1. NCBI lineage: Bacteria > Pseudomonadati > Pseudomonadota > Gammaproteobacteria > Alteromonadales > Psychromonadaceae > Psychromonas > Psychromonas sp. The sequence continues at coordinate 2,269 of NZ_CEZLMY010000014.1, forward strand.
GCATAACTATAATCTCTTAGGTATCCCAATGGTTTTAAACCACGTTGCTTCGCGGTTGATTCAGCCATCACCGTAAAGGCGACCGCGCCATCGGTTATCGGACAGGCATTACCCACTGTGATGCTTCCCGCGATCCGATCAAAATAGGGGCGTAGCTTCCCTAGCGCTTCTATGGTTTGATCGCTGCGCGGACCATTATCCTCATGCTGTATGGTTTTATAGTGCGGCGCAACGGGCACGGGGATAATCTCCTCTGCAAGTAGCCCCTTTGACTGTGCTTGTGAGGCGCGTTGATGGCTAAGCAGGGCAAAAGCATCCTGTTCCTGACGACTGATAGAAAATTCACGGGCAAGCACTTCGGCGGTTTCCCCCATATTCAATCCACAAACGGGATCCGTCAGGCCCAATTC
>NZ_CEZLMY010000014.1:2688-32192 GCF_983033635.1 Psychromonas sp.
AAACTTAGCAGTAATTTCAGCCTGGCAACTGCTGTTTTTGCCCCCATTAATTGCACAAAAAGCCCGGTCATCTTAGAGCCGAAAAGTAGCGGGATTTGCGACATAGATTCAGCACCTCCGACCAAAGCGACCTCAATTTCACCGGCAAAAATTTTATTGGCTGCGGTTGTGATAGCCTCCATGCCCGAGGCGCAATTACGGTTAACCGTATGAGCGATTGTTTCCGGGCCAAACCCACCCTGCAGGGCAATAACCCGGGCAATATTTGCTGCATGCCCCGGCTGCGCGACATTGCCCATAATCACCTCATCAATTTCGCTGTAATTCAGGGATGAACGCGCCATTAGCTCGCGCACAATCACCGCGCCGAGTTGATCAGCCTGCATCTCCTTAAAGGCTGTTCCTGCTTTACAAAAAGGGCTACGATACCCTTCAATTATCGCCAATCGCTCTTTCATATCTTCTCCTCTTTAAGCAAACTTTCTGTCGCTTCCGTGTCAGCCCCATACATAGATTCAATAAGATCCACATGAAACTCACTTACTTTGTCTCGACAAAGCTTCATGGTTGGAGTCAACAGACCGGATTCAATGCTGGGCTCCTCAGTTATAAACCTGAAATTCCTAATCTTCTCCCACTCATTAAGAGGTTCGTTGATCAGATCGATATGTTTTTGCAGTAATTTCATAATGCTGTAATTAGCATCCTGCGGACTTGCGCAGCCAGCTGAGTTTTGGAAGCTGGTTAAATATCGTTGTAGAGCCTCTCTGTCAGCAAAAAGCAGCACACTCACAAATGATTTTCCATCAGCAATCACCATCGCAGCATCAATCAGCGGGTGTTTAATCAAGCCCTGTTCTATCATAATTGGGCATACAAATTTTCCTGTTGATGTTTTAAACATCTCGGTCAAACGGCCTGTTATTATTAAATTTCCTTGACTGTCAAACCTGCCCCGATCCCCCGTACAGAACCAGCCCTCTTCATCAAAACGCTGCGCCGACATTTCGGCAAGTTTATGATAGCCCTTCATTATATTGGGCCCCTTACAACGGATCTCACTTTCGGGTCCTCTGATTTCAACCTGCACGCCGGGAAAAGCAGGGCCAACGGTACCGGGTACGTTGTGCCCCGGATAGTTAGCCGTTAGCACTGGCGATGTTTCCGTCAGTCCATAGCCCTGATAAACCGGAATACCAGCATTAATAAAAAAACGACAAAGTTTCTGCTCAAGGGCGGCACCTCCTACAATCACAGTGCTTAATTCCCCTCCCAGCCCCGCACGGATCTTTTTAAAAAACAGCGAATCAGCTATCAGCTTACTCAGGCCATGAGGATTCTCCTCAAAGCCGACCCGGCAGCCCCATTCACCGACCATTTTTATCAGGACGTTGGAGTTAGCAATCTTCTCCTGCAGTTTTGCAAATAGTTTCTCCAAAATACGTGGCACCATAGTCATCACCGTAGGCTGCACTTCGGGAAGATACTCCTTTAACTTTTGTATATCATCGGCAAAATAGATAGGAATCCCCTGACAAAAATAGGCGTACACTACGGTTCGTTCAAAACAATGTGCAAGCGGCAGTGCACTTAGGGCGCGATCCTTGCTGTGATCAAGCGGGTAACGCTGTATCGCAGCGCCAATTTGACTGCACAGGTTGCGATGGGTAAGCACAACGCCTTTAGGATCGCCCGTGCTCCCCGAAGTATAGATAAGAGTGGCGATATCATCAGCTTTCAGCTGAGCACGCAGGTGACTATATAATTGCGGATCAGCAAGAGATAGTTGATCTCCTTTTTTAAGCACTTCGTTAAAGGTAATGCTGCCACTTTTTTGTTTATGTGCCACATCGCGCAGAATCACCGCCTTTAATTGCGAGCAGCCCTCTTTGGCAAACGCCCATAACTCAGGGGAGTCAACGTAAGCAAAGCGGCTATCGGAGTCTTTGAGTTGGTACAATAGATTTTTTTTACTAATTTTGGGGAAAACGGCAGTACTTCGCCCCCCCGCAAGCATAATCGCCAAATCAACCATCAACCACCAGGGACTTGAAGGCGCAATAACCGCCACCACATCACCACGCTTTAAACCAAGCGCTCGAAGCCCAAGGGCAAAGCGGCGAATGGTCTCTAAAAAATGCTCTGATGAGAGCGGCTCAAATCCGTCCGCCCTTCGATAGAAAAAAGCGCCACTGCTGCGAAAGGTCGTAAAACATTGCTGTACAAGCTCCGGCAAAGTTGAGTCTTCTTTGACCATAAAAATACTCTCCCTAAGTTTTACTGCATCTATCCAAACTACTTGAAAATGCCTATTTAAGAGTTCTGCTTTGTTGTGAGATTCGAGCGATGCTGAATCTGTATTTGTAAGTGGTTTGGCTATAAGTATAGGGCTGCTTTGTAATTGGGCAAACATAAGACAAAGTAATTTTACTGCTAATAACTCTAGGATTTCATAAGGTTTTTTATCGGAATATTAAAGCGTTTTTGATTATATTGAGTTATCAGAAGGGTTGAACACTGCTTTAATAAAATTAATGGATTACGCTCTGCTTATCCGATTTAAAATAGTTAGCTTATACAGTGGCACATTTTTTCATTATATTTTTTACTAGCCGATAAAAGCACTAACCTTGATGGGCTAAAAACTCCATAATATCATCCATATTTAAATCGAAATCATCCGCTCTAACGCACTTTACAATCATCTCATCTGTGATTGATGCCAAATCGATATCTTTTGCAGCTTCAAAATGTTTTGGTTGCAAACAATAAAATGGTTTTACCCTAGGTCGAATAGGATCTTGCCTATTGTGGCTTTCAACAATGGCCAATCTATTTGAGTCAAGTTGCACCACTGCGCCTACTGGATAAACTCCCATACATTTAATAAATGTATCAACCAAATTTGCATCCAATTGATTGCTTTTAGCTAAGGCACGTAAAATGCTGAATCCTTTAACTTGAGGGTAGCCTTCTTTATAACAACGGCTCGATGTAAGAGCGTCAAAAATGTCACAGATCGATATCATTCGACCATATTTTGATATTTTATCTGCCTTAACACCATTAGGATAACCTTCGCCATTCAGTTTTTCATGGTGTAATCTAGCCACCTCTAAACTCAATGCACTGATCCCCGGTGCCGTTTTAATAATATTAATAGAGTGAGTCGCATGTTCCTTCATTATTTCAAATTCATCATCCGTTAACTTTCCTGGCTTATTAAGAATTTTATCAGGGGTTTTGATCTTACCAACATCATGTAAAAAAGCGCCAATCGCTAGCTTTCTAACGATCTCTTTTTCTAACTTCAGATAAAAAGCAAAAATGGTGATCAACACAGATACCGCAACGGAATGTTCTAATAAGTACTCATCTTTATGGCGAATATTAATCACACATGCAAGTGCATCAGGGTTATTGAAAATAAGATCGATAGACTCATCGGTGATCTTACTGACTGGATTCAGATCTAATGGATTGCCATTTTGAGCATCATAAAACAATTTTTTTTGAATCGTTTTTGATTCATCAAAAACTCGTTTTGCTTTAATAATCTCTTGCTGAAAAAAAATTTTATCTTTCTCTGAGGACCACAAACTGCTATCTGCTAACTCTCTTTGTTTAGTGGTATCAATAAGAACACGTTCTATTCCTTTTCTTTGAAATTCCTTAATGATCTTTTCACTCTCGATCCAACCTGCCTTGGTAAGATTAAACTTGTCTTTTGGAGCAGTAATCTCCAATATATACATACCCACGCAAACTTCTGAGATACTCTGTTCAACAATCATAAATTGAACCCCATTTTCCAAAACAGATCAGCGGATTTTCGCCACGAAAACATAACCACAACATTTATCGCTATTAATTCTGACGATTCTTATCATTGCCTAAATTTAAATTTCTTTCTTTATCAAGTTTTGATTTTTACCCTCATTAATATAGACGCTTATTTCAGGCTGCGCTTAAAGGAGGTGAGAAAAAAACTAAACCTAATCAGTTAATACTCTAAAGCCATTAACACTATTTACATTACAGTTATCAAAAGAGCGCTCTTATATTAGAGCTAATAAGGTTTACAGAAAATTTGTGACCACGAATGTATATTCACCAGTAAAAAATTATACATCCCATACAATGCGGATGTTTGCAGACTACAATAAACAGTATGAAATACCACATTGATTAAATTCTTTCCCAGAAATATAAGAAACAATAAAATATAAAGATAAAAGAGGTACCTTGATGGAACTCGATCGCCTGCAAATGCAAATCTTAAGTGTTGGCTTGATACTCCTTTCTGCATTTATCTGTGGACGTATTTCAAGAAAATTAAACCTAGGTGAAGTTGTAGGACAAATTGTGGGTGGTCTCCTTGTTGGCCCAAGCTTTATTAGTTTGTTATTTCAAGGCTTAAGCTCTATAGACTGGATTGGCGAAAGTTCATTTTATAAACCAGTTCTTAATCTTTATGATCAAAAGTTTTTTTTATATAGAGAAGTTGTCGAGAATTTCCATTTTTTTGTATTTCTCTTCCTCGGACTTATAGCTTTTTCACTTGGTGAGGAGCTTGATGTAAAGCACCTTAAAGAAGTTGGTGTAAAAGCCACTATTATTTGTTTTTCCCAGGCCATGCTGACGTGGGTACTTTTAACACTCGCTTTCTGGTTGATTTTTGATGTAAAAATAATAATAGCGTTACTTATCGGATCCATAGGAATGGCTACAGCACCGGCAATGACCTTCATTATTATGAACAAGCTCGGAATTGGAGGGAAGTTAAGAAGCCTTCTGGCAAATATAGTAGTGCTTGACGATATCATTGAGGTTGTATTTTTCTCAATTTTCCTTGGTATTGCAGTAACCATCAAACATGAACAAGAATTTTCTGCGGGATTTATTGCCTTTAAAGTGCTTGGGGAATTTTTTCTGGCTTTTCTCCTGGGATTTTTAATCTTTCTCATTTTGAAAATTTTTGTTAGATCAAGATCAATTACAAGCAATCACCATATTGCTGATTCAAAACTCTTTTTTCCTACTATTTTGAATGAACGCCCATCACCAAGTATAGAAATACTACTGATTTTAATTAGTGTTATTGCAATAGGGATATCTATTGCAATTAGCCTCGATCTTCCGTTTCTTATCACCGCTGTTTTTGGCGGCTTTTTAATTTCTAATTTTCATTCACACACAATATTTGAATCATTAAGAATTAGAAATGTAATGCCAATCTTTAATATATTCTTTTTTGCAATTATTGGTGCAAGTGTAAAGCTTGAAACCTTTTCCACTGATTCCATGCTTTTTATTGGTGTTTATATTGCAATGAGGTTGACAGGAAAACTCCTTGGAAGTTGGGGTGCCTGTAAGGGAACTGGACTGGAGGCTAACATTACAGGCGTGCTTCCAAAGCTAATGCTCCCTCAGGCCGGGATGGCAGCAGTAGAGACCATGTATGTTGTAACCATGCTGAGAGGCCCTGACGGACTTATAGTCTTCAATACTATAGTTCCTGCTATTGTGATCTTTGAGCTTTTGGGAGCCATACTTGCTGAAACTTCACTTAAGAAGTGGAAGGAAAAAGGCTTTAATAATTCAAAGTAGGCTTATCCTTAATATAATAAATTAAAAGAAGGTTCAATAAATCGTAAGAGTTTGTAATTATGGCTACAAAACCCTTCAATGATATTTTCACTTTCGATCCAGCCTTCCTTAACAAGATGAAACTTACCTTTTGATGAGGTAATATCCAATATATACATGCCAACGCAAACTTCAGAGATACTCTGTTCAACAATCATAAATTGAACCTCCATTTTCCAAAAAATGCCTGCGGGCTGTAGCCTCCATTATTCTATTGGCCAATTATCTCAGCTGTTTTCTGATCGACTCATGCTTTTTTATCTTCAATTATTATGATCTTTCTCGATAAAATGCCTTTCCAGGAAGCGATCACATAAGCCTGCGACATTTTCTTGTGGCGATAAGGCAAAGTTGATAAATGCCTGGGCGATAGGAGATAAATGTTTGCTCTCATGGTGTACCAGGTACCAGCTCCTTACCAGGGGAAAATCCTCAATATCCAGTTCTACAAGACTGTTTGTGGCAAGTTCCAGTGTGACGCTGTGACGAGAAAGTGCAGATATTCCTAAATCCGCCATCACTGCCTGTTTGATCGTCTCACTACTGCCTAAGATCATATTGGGTTGTATGGTTAACTCATTCGCTTGAAAAAAATCTTCTAACGCCTTGCGTGTACCTGAGCCCTTTTCCCTGAAAATAAACGCATGTTCAGATAATTCGTTTAGCTTAATATTTTTTTTACCTGCTAACGGATGGTTTGGGCTGGCAACAGCAACAATCGGATTATCAACAAACGGATGGCATGTTAACGACATGGATTCTGGCACTAAGCCCATAATAACCAGATCATCTTTATTCTCCTGCAATCGTTGAATAATTTGTTCTCTGTTAACAATATCCAGATGCAGATTAACTTTCGGATAACGTTTATGAAAAGCACCTAATAAATGTGGCGTAAAATATTTTGCACTGGTTACGGCTGCCAAGTGGAACTCACCTTCCAGATGCCCCTTTAAAGCACTTAACGTCATATCCATACTGTCGAAACGTTCGAACAGTTCATCACAAAAGTTATTTAATTCCAGCCCTGCGGGTGTCAAAAACAGCCTTTTGCCTATTTTTTCAAATAAAGGTAAATCGAGGTTATTTTCCAATTGTTTAAGCTGAATACTAACTGCCGGCTGAGTAAGCCCCAGCTCGTTGCCAGCCTTTGTGTAACTCATTGCTAAGGCAACTTGCCGAAAAACTTTTAATTGATGTAATGTCGCGCGCATAATGCATAACCATAAATAAATACTTATGATATTGATAATATATATTAATTTTTATTAATACAATAAATCGATTAGCATGCTCTTCAAGCATAACAACTAGTCGGCAGTATAGATTGATTCTAGCCGAGTTATAGAGGAAGAATATTATGTCCGCAACAGACAAGTTAATAGCCGGGTATCAGCGTTTTCGTGATGGTTATTATCAACAAAATAAAGCGCAATTATTAAAACTGGCGCAACTAGGACAGTTTCCCAAAATAGCGCTAGTTTGCTGCTCTGACTCTCGCGTTGATCCGACCATTATCTTAGATTGTGAACCTGGGGATCTTTTTGTTATTCGTAATGTCGCCAACTTAGTACCGCCTCGTGAAAGCTGTGATAGTTTTCATGGCACCAGTGCCGCGCTGGAATTTGCAGTTAACAGTTTACAAGTCGAAAGTATTATTGTTCTCGGGCATACCCAATGCGGCGGCATTAAAGCTTTGATGGATACCGAGCCGACTTCAATACCGGAAACATTTATCTCGAAATGGATGAAGCAACTGGAAAATGTTCGCAACGAGATATTAGAGGATCAGAATTGTACGGCTCCAGAGCAACGCTATCACGCCTGTGAACAAAAAGGGATTGCGCACTCTTTGCACAACTTGATGACATTTTCATGTATCGCAGAGCGAGTCGCAGCTGGTAAATTGAAATTACATGGCTGGTGCTACGACTTAAATAGTGCCGAGCTTTTTGCGATGCACAATGATACTGGTGAGTTTCAAAAAATCAGTTAAAAATAGAAGATAAGCGCTGATTTTTAAAATTGTAAAAAGGAAAAAACGAATATTTTTTCCTTTTTACGCTTTCTCATCTTGATGATAAATTACAACATCGCAGCCACTTCATCAGAAATTTCACCGTTATGGTAAACCTCCTGTACATCATCATCATCCTCTAACGCATCAATTAAACGTAGCAGTTGCGGTGCTGTTTTCTTATCTAATTCAGCTTTAGTTGAAGGTACCATAGTTACTTCGGCATTCTCTGCAATAAAACCCGCTGCATCTAAAGCATCTTTTACCGCGCCAAAATCATTAGGAGCAGTAAATACATCAATCGAACCATCTTCATACGCAACAACATCTTCTGCGCCAGCTTCTAAAGCCGGATCCATAATGGAATCTTCATCTGTACCTGCTGAGTAAGAGATAACGCCTTTTTTATCAAACAGATAAGAAACACTACCGTCAGTACCTAAATTACCATTACCGCGAGAAAAGGCATGACGCACGCTGGCAACCGTGCGGTTTTTATTATCCGTCATGGTTTCAACTAATACAGCAGTACCACCTGGGCCATAGCCTTCATAGATAATAGTTTCTAAAACAACATCATCTAACTCACCAGCGCCACGTTTAACTGCTCGTTCAATGGTATCGCGGGTCATATTGTTAGAAAGAGATTTATCAATAGCAGCGCGCAAACGGGGATTTGCATCGGGATCAGAGCCGCCTTCACGGGCTGCAACCGTTAACTCTCGAATAAACTTAGTAAAAATCTTTGCCCGTTTTGAGTCTTGTGCCGCTTTACGGTGTTTGATATTTGCGAATTTACTGTGACCTGCCATCTCAATATCCTTACATTTACAATGATAAAAACAGAAAAAAGGGGCGCCGGCTAATGCCAACGCCCCTTGTCGATAGGTTTTTTGCGTTAAAAAGTTAACAACTACTGTTGTTCTTTTTTCTCTTCTTTAACAACAGCAACATTTAACTCAGCTAATGCAGCTGGATTTGCAAAACCAGGTGCATTTGTTAATGGACAAGCAGCCGATGCTGTTTTCGGGAAGGCAATGACTTCACGAATTGAGCTTGTGCCGGTCATTAACATAATTAAACGGTCTAAACCAAATGCCAGTCCTGCATGCGGTGGAGCACCAAATTTAAGTGCTTCCAGTAAGAAACCGAATTTATCTTCAGCTTCTTCATCGCTGATATTTAGGATGCGGAAAATTGCTGCCTGCATATCCTGTTTATGAATACGCACACTACCACCACCTAACTCACAACCGTTTAATACCATATCGTATGCATTAGAGATAGCGCCAACTGGGTTTGCTTCCAGCTCGGAAGCTGTTAGGTCGATTGGTGCTGTAAATGGATGGTGAAGCGGTGTTAATGCACCATCTTCAAGTGGTTCAAACATTGGGAAATCAATTACCCAAAGTGGTTTCCACTGATCTTTAATCAGGCCAAGATCTTCTGCAACTTTCAGACGTAGTGCGCCAATTGCTTCCGCAACAATATTGGCTTTATCAGCACCAAAGAGAATAATATCGCCATCTTGTGCATTGCTGCGCGACAATAGCTCAGTTACGATCTCTTCGCTTAAGAATTTAGCGATTGGCGATTGCACACCGTCAAGACCTTTAGCAACTTCATTCACTTTCATCCATGCCAGACCTTTAGCACCGTAGATAGTGACGTATTTACCGTACTCATCGATATTTTTACGGGAAAGTTTTGCGCCGCCAGGAACACAGATAACTGCAACACGGCTATCCGCATCATTAGCAGGACCGGAGAAAACTTTAAATTCAACATCTTTAACTAAATCAGCAACATCAACTAATTCAAAATCGATACGCAGATCAGGTTTATCACTACCAAAACGAGTCATCGCATCAGCGTAGGTCATTTTCGGGAATGTGCCTAAATCAACATCAAGCATCTCTTTGAAAAGATTAACAATCATCTCTTCAGTAATATCCATTACCTGTTCACCAGACATAAACGAAGTTTCGATATCGATTTGTGTAAATTCAGGTTGACGATCCGCACGTAAATCTTCATCACGGAAACATTTTACAATTTGGTAGTAACGATCCATACCCGACATCATTAATAACTGTTTAAACAGTTGTGGCGATTGCGGCAATGCAAAGAACTGACCTTTGTTAGTACGGCTTGGCACTAAATAATCACGCGCACCTTCCGGTGTTGCTTTAGTCAGGATTGGCGTTTCAACATCCAAGAAACCGTTCTCATCCAAGAAACGGCGTACAAAGCTGCTTACTTTTGCACGGAACTGCATACGTTGCGCCATTTCAGGACGACGTAAATCCAGGTAACGGTAACGTAAACGTTGCTCTTCAGAGTTTTTCTGGTTGCTATCCAGCGGCAGCGGCTCTGAGCGGTTTAAAATTTCCAATTCAAGACCTAGGATTTCAACGCCACCCGTTGTCATATCTTTGTTTACTTGGCCTTCAGGACGCGGACGAACTTGGCCTTTAATTTTGATACAGAATTCGTTACGAATTGATGTCGCAAGTGCAGCTGCTTCCGGCGTATCCGCATCAAAGAATACTTGTACGATACCCGCACGATCACGCATATCTAAAAAGATCACACCACCTAAATCACGGTGTTTGTTTACCCAACCTACCAACTCAATTTCCTGACCAATTACAGCTTCGGTCACTTCTCCACAATACATTGTGCGCATCATCGATTCCTGTTTTAAATACGAGATAAAATAATTGTCGCCATTATAAAAGAAAACAGGTGTTTGTGACACGGCTAAATAAAAAAATGACCATCAGGGCTAATTTGAGTAAAATACGCCCCTCAAAAATGCTAAGACGTAAACCAGTAGGCAACTCACATGAGTAAAACAGACAATATCTATAGTAAACCGCTTGAGCAAGTAGGTGGATTTAGCTTCGACGAACAGGTTGTGCAAGTGTTCCCGGACATGATCAAACGTTCGGTACCCGGTTATGAAAAAATCATTCATACCATAGCCATGATCACTGAGCGGTGCGCAGTAGAAAACAGCAACCTCTATGACCTTGGTTGTTCATTAGGTGCAGCAACCCTGTCGATGCGCCGTGGTCTGAATAACAAAAATGGCTGCCAAATTATTGCCGTGGATAACTCTCAGGCGATGGTTGAGCGTTGTCAGCAATATATTCACGCTTATAAATCTGATACACCCGTTTCTGTGCTTTGTGATGATATTTGTAATATCAAAATTGAAAATGCCTCTGTGGTTGTATTGAATTTCACCCTGCAGTTTTTAACACCCGAAAAACGTTTAAGCCTTTTAACTAATATTTATAACGGCTTATTACCCGGCGGGGTTTTAGTGTTATCTGAAAAGTTTGTCTTTGAAGATCCTGTCAGCCACCAGCTGTTAATCGACCTGCATTTAGATTTTAAACGCAGTCACGGTTACAGCGAACTGGAGATCAGCCAAAAACGTTCTTCACTGGAAAATGTACTAATTGCCGATACCGTTGAACAACACTACCAGCGTTTACAGCAGGCGGGATTTACCCATAACAACCTCTGGTATCAGTGTTTTAATTTTGGCTCGATAATCAGTATCAAATAAACAATAGCAAGGTTCACATGATCGACTTTACAAACTTTTACAGCATAATCGCTAAAAACCGTTTAAGCCATTGGTTGCGCACGCTACCAACACAACTGCATGAATGGGAAAGCACCCATGTACATGGCAAGCTTGCCAGTTGGATCCGTGTTTTAAATAAATTCCCGGAAATTAAAACCGACAATATCGAGCTGAAAGATGGTGTTGAAATTGGCCGTGCAGATGAGCTTTCCCTTGGTGAAACAAAAAAACTGGAAAACCTGCTGCAAAAATTCCACCCATGGCGCAAAGGCCCTTTTCATATTCATGGTGTACATATCGATACAGAATGGCGCAGTGACTGGAAATGGGATCGTGTTTTGCCGCATATCAGCCCGCTTAAATACCGTTATGTATTAGATGTCGGTTGCGGCAGTGGTTATCATATGTGGCGTATGCGTGGTGAAGGCGCGCAGTTTGTTGTCGGTATCGATCCAAGTGATCTGTTTTTATGTCAGTTTGAAGCGGTGCGCCACTTTGCCAATAAAGATCCAAACATCCACCTGTTACCATTAGGTATTCAGGAGCTGCCAAAGCTAGAAGCATTTGATACAGTATTTTCAATGGGGGTGTTATATCACCGCAAATCACCTATGGATCATATCACCCAACTGCAAGATCAATTAGTTGAAGGTGGTGAATTGGTGCTGGAAACCTTAGTGATTGAAGGTGACGAAAACGCGGTATTAGTGCCGCAAGACAGATATGCAAAAATGCGTAATATCTGGTTCCTGCCAAGTGCACAAGCCCTTAAACTGTGGGTTGAAAAATGTGGTTTTGAAGATGTGCGTATTGCCGATATTAACGATACTTTAACTGGCGAGCAGCGCAGTACCGCCTGGATGACTAATGAATCGTTAGAAGATTATTTAGATCCTATTGATCCTACAAAAACCGTTGAAGGTCATCCGGCACCAAAACGCGCTCTATTGATTGCTAAAAAAGCAGTTAAACCACTGAGTTAATCAGCCCGCAGATAGAACTAAACAACAAAAAAGCAGTGTCAGTTCCACTGCTTTTCATTTTTCACTATTAAACTGCAATCCGCTATAATTAACATTACCCTCGAAAATACAATTCACGCACAAAAAAGAGCCATAACTTAACCCAATATAATCTGAGTCAGATAGAAATAAGCTCTGAGCATATGTGACTATTTGAATTGCTGTTATGATTAATAACAGCTCTATTTAATTTCAGGTTGCTCAATGGATAAACAAACTTTTTTAAATCGTTTTTTATTTCATAATCAGCAGGTAAATTCAGATTTACGCACTGCTGAGAAGTCACTGTTTGTAAATAATCAAACCTTAAAAAAAGCAGCGGTTTTAATCCCCTTAGTGAAACGTCAAAATGGCTTAAATATCATCTTAACCGAACGCGCTTTGCACCTGCGTCATCACCCCGGACAAGTCAGCTTTCCTGGTGGTAAACAGGAACAAAGTGACAGCAGTCTGCAGCATACCGCGTTACGTGAAACAGAAGAAGAGATTGGCATTGCTCAAAATCAGGTCACTGTTTTTGGAACATTGCCTAAGTTACCAACGGTTAGTGGATTTGTCGTTAGCCCTTACTTAGGTTTTGTCGACAGTAACCATTCAACCTTGATTGATCCGCAAGAGGTAAGAAGTGTATTTGAAGTGCCACTGGAGTTTTTACTCAATAAAAAACATTTTTATTTACAACATTTAGTTGCCAATAAAAAACGTCATTTTACTTATTGCATTCCCTACCAAAACAGGCTGATTTGGGGAGCAACAGCGCAGATGCTTTACAATTTACAAATGCATTTAAATGAGTAAGCATCCTGTAGCCAAACTACTTCAAGATGCTGATTCCCGCCCTTTATCTGCTCTTCACTTCGATAACTTTCAGACTCAGAAGCTGCTTGTGCCAGCTATCGAAGGGGATATCTTCTATCCAGATAGTGCGGCTTGGGCGCTGTTGGCCTTTTCTCAGGTAAGTTTCCGGAAGACGATATTCAGCCTGCCAGACATTAAATAACTCCTTTTTCAGCAGTTTGCCACTATCGTCAAATAGAGAGGCTTCGACCTCCACCACAACAACATTTTTGGATGTACTGCTCTGTAAATCAAAGTTAAGTCCTAAGTTATCGCCATCCCATTCACCTTTTCTGAAGCTCACCTTTATTCCATCGAGTGCAGCGATGGATAACAGGGCTGCCTGTGTTATAGCTGCCGGGGTTAAAGTCTGAACCTGAGGCAGTTTTCCTTCAGGGTTTTGGCTCTGGGGCTGAGTTTCCAGAATGACATATTTCCAGGTGAAGTCATCTTTCAGTACCACTTGGGCACCGTTATCCAGAGTGACTCTGGCAACCTCGCCAGCGAAGACAGGAAATGAAAGCTGCAGTAATAATGCACAAAGAGAGAACGTTCTGATCATGGTGATAAATCCTAATATTTTAGACTGGGTTAAGGTAATAGCGGTTAAAACAAGCCGCCTTTTTTTCTTGTGATGATTCATTTTATCACCAGCAAACAGCTTATAGTAATATCTGCCTGCAAGCTCCTAGGGGCTTTTTTTTGCTTTTAAATGCAGGCAAAAAGCCCATCTAATAATCACTTACTTAATGGATTGCTAAAATCAATGCAGCTCTTTACTCTTTTTTCTTATCACAAGCGCAGCTCGAGAAACCGAAAGGTAAATAAACGGGGCACCAACCAATACCGCCGGTAAACAGCGGGATTAACCCCACAGCGCCCCACCAGCTTTGAAAATATAAACCGGCACCAATAAGCGCTAATCCGACAATAATACGTAAAACACGATCAATACCACCAACATTATTTTTCATAATAAAGGGCCTTTTAAATGACTAGATAATATTTAAACCATAGACCTAACTCTTGGTTTGATACAGAGCGATACGTGAATGAACTCGCTGTAAATAATGTTTAGTTTCATCATATGGTAATTTAGCCATTAACCTTTGGTATACCTGCTCGGGGGACAGTTTATTAATGACTCGTGAAGCCTGTTTAATATTACGGGAACCATTTTGATTAAATACCCTTGCAACATTGCCGGCGCCCGTATTGTAAGACGCAATCGTACAATACAAACGACTGCTATCATTTTTAATCGCTTTCAAATAGCGTTTATCTAAAATATTCAGGTAGGCAGTGCCTGTTTCGACATTGATGGCAGGAATATAGAGGTCATTTTTATCCATCGGTTTATCGATATTTCGCAGCATTCTATTAACATCATGCCCGGCGGTTCTTGGTACAATCTGCATCAGACCATAAGCGGGAACTGCAGATTTAGCACGAGGATCAAACGCCGATTCTGAATGCATAATTGCCATTACAAGTGCGGCAGGAATATCATGAATCTGACTCTCTTTTTCAGCAAACCCGGAGTACTTTGCGGCACGTTTTGCAAGACTGTTTTTAGGCAGACTCACTGTATATAAAACAATTTTTTTATCACTCTCAGCACTCACTTTTGCTTGATCGTAATTTTTACCAGCTTCGTTCAAGCGAGTTTGGCTGGACTTTAATAATTGCTCTTTTTCTTGTGTCGCCAGCAGCTTAGATTCACTTTCCGTTAATTGGCTTTCTGGTAGTTGCGCACGATCCGCTTGTTTATCTATCTCTTGCGCTTGCGCTTGTGTCTGTTTGATTATCACATCTTTTACTTGCTGTTTTTTCTGATCAGAGTATTGCACATCCGCGATCGAAATTTCACCGCCTTCAAGAGAGGCTCTCTGTTCAAATACACGTGCGATATTAGATTTTTCATCTGTCATTAACTGCTGCATTTTCAACTGAACTGTTTTTTCAGCATCAGCTTGCGAAAGGTTTTTATCAACAAGCACAGCTACCGTCACTTGTTCATTTTCATAATCAATAACAGATTTAACATTTTTATCTTCGCTGAATTCTACATTACGCTCTTTTTGTGACAGATCCCCCTCCCCCCATTTATTAACTAATTCACTTTGGAATTGATCAAACTCTTTTAAGTATTGGGTTAGCCAGCTTTTATATTCTCTTTCTTGATCACTTATATACTGCTGAAATTCAGTTTCGAGCAGGGCAGAATCGACAGATTCTTGTTCATAAATAATCATCTCATTATCTAAATCCGCAAAAGGGTCACTGGCATGCAGTGACGTTGCGCTGAGCAGTCCAATACCGAGCAGTAAATAAATATGTTTCATTGTTTTCCCTTTTTTATTAAGGCACTAAACGTTTAATAAGTGGAATTTTTACTAACAACATAGTGCATAGCAGTGAGATAAACATAACGGCAATAGTAATAATGGGGATCGCCAACCAGTTAGAGGCAAACGCACTGTAAAAGCCATTATCTAAATCGCGCACTGGTATCAATAACAGTGGATGTAACAGATAAATACCTAAGCTGTATTTTGAGATAAGCGAAACTAAAACACGTAATCTGCCTTGAATTTTATCGCCATAAGTTTGCGCGCTTACAAATAACATGCCGGCAATAATCACCGTATTAAGGGTTTTGTAACCCATAAAGAAACTACTGTATTTATCTGTTTCAATCGCCAACTGCCATGAGCCGAAAAAGTTCAACAGCAGCATAGAGATGCCCGCAATCAGCCAGTATTTAAGCTGTTTTGAGTTATCACGGTTAAACAGATACCAGCCAAGAATTAAGTAACCTGTATATAAAATAAGATTTTGCTGTAAAAAGCTTTCAACTTTTAGCCACTTCATTAAAAACAACACCATCCAAGTAACAATAAGCAGGTTAATTAATTCGGGGGTGGCTTTTTTTAGCAACGGCATTAAAAAAGGAATAACAAAATACAAAGGAATAAAATCATAAAAAAACCACAAATGATACCAGGCGGGATCGTTGGCTGAATTTTCAATAATTTTAAAGGTTTCGACACTTGACCAACTGCCGGCAACAAACCCACCTGCAAATGCATAGATCAGCGTCCAGCCAACAAACGGAATCGCTACTTTTGACAAGCGTTTCCTAAGGTAATGGTCGCAGTTAAAATCACGTTCGCTAGAGAGTAACAATGCACCACTGATCATCATAAAAACAGGCACAGCCCAACGCGTGACACTGTTAATTCCCGCTGCGGCTAACCAGTCAGAATCGGGGATATCACCATAAAGATGTCGAAATGGTCCTAAAACATGAATTGCTACTACCGCAAATGCAGCCATAAAACGCAGCAAATCGAGGTAAAAAATAGAAGGACGTGCTTGGCTCATAATCTGTTTTCTTTTCAAGGGGATGAATACAAATGATACAAATTAGAGTAATCACTATCTTTGTCAATTACAATTTATCAAAAAGTAAATAGCAAACGTATTAACGCAGATATACTTTTAGATAATAGAAAGCGACTACGCAAACAGCCATTAATAGCATCAAAACTTATCTTTTCCATAATGACGGTCATTACTACAAGCCCTGCTCCTGGAGCTGTTTTTCTTTTTGCTGCTGCATTTTCAACAGTTCATTTTCCAGGTTTTTGGCTTTATCTAAAGCATCCAGCTGCGCCTGCGGAATAATCACTTGTTGTTTTTTTTCAGCTTCACAAGCCGTTAATAACCCGCATAAAAAAATCAACATCAGCACATTTATTTTATTCATCTCTATCTCCATATCTGTTGAGCTAAAAAATTGTGTAAATAGCAATAAAACTTGTTTTGTTTATTGATCCGATTAAGATCAAATAAGATCAAGGCAAACTTATTCCCGATACTGCTTATAAATTAACAGTCGCACAACAAGCATCAAAAAGGTAATAAAATGTTTAATTTTTTTGAAAAGTTAGTGCCAGCACTTAACGATGCAGAGCCCAAACAGCCCCCTAATACCTTAGTCGCTTTTTGCCTTCATTATACCAAAGGTTACGAAATCCCTCTGATTTTAATGACTATTTTAACTGCTGCATTAGCAATTCTTGAAGTATCACTGTTTGGTTTTATGGGGCAGCTTGTTGACTGGTTAATCACTAAAAGCCCTGAAACATTACTTCAGGATGAAGGATTAACGCTACTGGCCATGTCAATTATGGTCCTGGTCATTATTCCGCTATTAACCTTGCTGCATTCATTAATTGTGCACCAGGTTTTATTGGGCAATTACCCAATGTCAATTCGTTGGTTTGCACATCGCTATCTACTTAAACAAAGTGTTTCGTTTTACCAGGATGACTTTGCCGGACGTATTGCGACCAAGGTGATGCAGACCTCTCTAGCCGTTCGAGAGACGGTGATGAAGTTGCTTGATGTGATGGTTTACGTCCTAGTCTATTTTATTTCGATGGTGTTGATGATCGCCAAAGCGGATATTCGTTTAGCGATTCCGATGCTTGTCTGGTTAGTCATTTATATCGCACTGCAATATTACTTTCTGCCTCGCTTAAAAGCGGTTGCAACCGAACAGGCTGATGCACGCTCAACCATGACCGGACGCATTGTTGACAGTTATACCAATATTTCTACCGTTAAACTGTTTGCCCACACAGATTCCGAGACACAATATGCCAAGCAGGGAATGCAGGCTTTCTTAGATACGGTTTACAGGCAGATGCGATTGGCGACAGGCATTAATGTGTCGGTGCAAATATCAAACTACATTTTAGCCTTTGCCATTACTGCATTAGCCATTGCTTTGTGGATGCAAAGCGCAATTAGCGTTGGCGCGATTGCCATTGCGATCAGTTTATCGCTACGTTTAAATGGTATGTCACAGTGGATAATGTGGGAGATAAGCATGCTATTTGAAAATATCGGCACAGTAACAGATGGTATGTCGACACTGGCAAAACCCAATATTATTGAAGATCAAAAAGATGCTGAACCATTAAAAGTTAGCAATGGTGCGCTCGATTTCGATAACGTCAGTTTCCACTATGGTCAAAGTAGAGGTGTAATCGACAATTTAAATTTAAATATCAAAGCGGGTGAAAAAATCGGTTTGGTCGGTCGCTCTGGGGCCGGTAAATCAACCCTGGTCAATCTGTTATTACGTTTTTATGATGTTGAACAGGGGGAAATTGTGATTGACGGACAAAACATTAACAATGTTCAACAGGAGAGCCTGCGCTTACAAATTGGCATGGTGACCCAGGATACCTCTTTATTACATCGCTCTGTTCGTGAAAATATTCTTTATGGACGTCCGGATGCAACTGAAGAGGAGATGATCAAAGCGACTAAACAGGCACAAGCTCACGAGTTTATTTTAGGACTGACCGATAACTCGGGAAATACAGGTTATGATGCGCAAGTGGGTGAACGCGGCGTAAAACTCTCCGGCGGACAACGTCAGCGTATTGCAGTTTCCCGTGTACTGCTTAAAGATGCCCCCATACTTGTTTTAGATGAAGCAACATCGGCCCTTGATTCTGAGGTTGAAGCCGCTATTCAAGAGAGCCTCTATCAATTAATGCAGGGTAAAACGGTTATCGCGATTGCTCACCGTTTATCCACCATTGCCGCGATGGATAGGTTAATTGTGTTAGATAACGGTCAAATTGTTGAGCAAGGCTCTCATCAAGAGTTAATCCAAGGTAAAGGCATTTACGCACAACTTTGGGCACATCAAACAGGTGGTTTCTTAGGGATGGACTGATAAGGGATATCTTTGCAGAACCCGCAAACGGCTTAAAAAATGCCCTGCGCATTTTTTGGGGCCATTAATATTACTTAACCTCAGATCGGAATAATGAAAGCGAAATGCTCTTTAATATTAATATGTTAAATTTTTATATTATACAGTGTTGATAGTTTTGTGTAGTTCAAGGCAAATCAGCGTAGCAATAGCTGGCTATTGGTAGCTGATTTAACGCAGAAATACGCGAAAACAGCTGCACTGTATCGATTTGCTTATCCCGAGTTGAGGTTACTTAGATTCAAAACCGCGAAAGCCTGCGTTATGTATAGATTTTAAGGCATAACTTTCAGAAGAAGATGAACAAAACTTAGTCTTAAGACGCAAAATATCATCAAAGCCGGCAAGAAAAATTTTGTAAAACCCCGCTTCCGGTTTATCAATACGCACTGTCATTTTAAGACCATGCTCTCTCCATACCTCCTGTGCTTCTTCCCACGCATCAAAACATTGTGGCGTCAGGCTTTGAATATCACTAGTATCGAGAATTAAAGCAAAATCTTGGAGGTTTTGCAGTTGAATAAGCGTATTAATTGAGCGGATACATGCTGTTGATACTTCAGGTTTCCACACTCCTTTACCTTTAAAAATAACGATATCGTGATCCTGATCCAGGCTGTAATGTTGATTGTCTTTAATCATAACAAACCTCATTAACAATCTATTATCTTACCTTTAACTTAATGACTTATTGTAGAAAATCGACTGTAGAACCGGCGCCAAAACCATATAAACAAAATGGTTTTAACGGTTTGTTGATATTAAGAAGTATAGATAGGAAGCTCTAAAGGTGCAGATCTGCATAGAAAAATAATTTATAAGTAAGAGAGGACAGTTATTCTCTTTACACTACTGTTTACTGCTTTTATATCGTAAAATAAGCACATTTGTTTCAAGCATCAACAACTAACCATTTAAGGCAAAAAGTGAACAATTCAGTAGCTAACCAACAAATAGCATCATCCCCCTCTTTAATCGCACTCTTTCCACTGTTTTTATTTTTAACACTGTTTATTGGTGCAGGGCTGTATTATCAACAACTTGGTGTTGATTTTGCGTTTTATCAATTGCCGAGCGTAGTCGCCATTTTACCTGCGATTATTTTAGCGTTACTGCTTTCAAAAGAAAAATTAAACCAAGCCATAGAAACCTTTATGGCAGGGATCGGCCATTCCAATATTATCGCGATGTGCTTAATCTATTTATTAGCAGGTGCATTTGCAGCTGTGGCAAAAGCAACAGGAGGCGTTGACGCGACAGTTGCACTTGGTCTTTCACTTATTCCTTCTGATTTACTGCTACCTGGTTTCTTTTTAATTGCCGCGTTTATCGCCACCGCAATGGGTACTTCTATGGGCACCATTGCGGCTGTTGCACCGATTGCATTAGGGGTTTCACAACAAGCCGATATCGATTTGGCATTAATGGCGGGGACGGTTATCTCCGGCGCATTGTTTGGCGATAATTTATCCATTATCTCTGATACTACAATTGCAGCTACACGCACGCAAGGCTGTGAAATGAAAGATAAATTTAAAGAAAA
This sequence comes from Psychromonas sp., assembly GCF_983033635.1. NCBI lineage: Bacteria > Pseudomonadati > Pseudomonadota > Gammaproteobacteria > Alteromonadales > Psychromonadaceae > Psychromonas > Psychromonas sp. The sequence continues at coordinate 23,158 of NZ_CEZLMY010000014.1, forward strand.
TATTATTTTTGCACTGCCCGCTGCGATTATCACTTTGCTAATATTAACCATGATTGGTCAAGGTCATGCTGAGCTTGCAAATCAAGAGGTCGACTTGTTCAAAGTACTGCCATATTTAACCATTTTAATATTAGCCGTTTCAGGTTTAAACGTTTTTGTAGTGTTAACAGTGGGTATCTTATTAGCGGGTTTCACCGGTTTTGTAAGTATGGATTATTCTGTATCACGTTTTGCCAATGATATTTTTGAAGGCTTTAAAAATATGCAGGAGATATTTATTCTGTCGATGTTAGTCGGAGGACTGGCGGCCCTGATGCAACAGCAAGGCGGTCTGGCTTTTCTCTGTTTAAAGATTGAAAAAGTGATCGCTCACTTTGCTAAAAAACAGAATAAACGCATTTCTGAATTAGGTATCGCAACATTGGTTGCATTAACTAATACCTGCGTAGCTAACAATACAGTTGCAATTATTGTTACCGGTAATATTGCTAAAGATCTGGCACAGAAACATCAAATCAGCCCTAAACGTTCAGCAAGTTTATTGGATATTTTTTCTTGTATTATCCAGGGTATTATTCCTTACGGTGCGCAAGCATTATTAGCGGCTTCAATCTTTACTGTCTCACCGTTAGCGGCCGTAACTAATGCTTGGTATTGTTTTGTTTTAGCAATCGTTGCCGTTTTAATTGTTAGTTTTAGAAAAGTAACAAGTTAAATTAGATAGCCAAAGAAATTGAGCAAAAAAACAACACCATAAAGTAAATTACGTGCTTGTCATCACCTTATTTACTTTAACCACTTTTTTAATTACAAAATAACGTCTAAAACGATGTAATAGCACTATAGTAGGTGCGATGAACTGTAAATTTTACCTGGAGGGTTAATATTGCAAACGTTTTTTATCTTTTTATTTATATTCTTACTACCAATAAAACAGCTTTCTGCCTGTGAGATTGATATTTACGCTAATGAAAAAATGAAACCCAAAGCGTACATTGAAAATGGGCTGCCAAAAGGCATCTTAATTGAGATGATGGAATATATAGGCACAGATATCGGTTGCAAGTTTACTTACCATTTTTCGACATGGGCACGCGCCTATAAAAGCATGTTAGACAATAAAGGGGCCGCTATCGGCCTTTCTATCACCGAAAACCGTAAGAAGATTATTGATTTCTCTGATGTCATGTATAACGAAGATATTTTATTAGTTACTCATATAAATACCCCGTTCACCTATACAGGAGTGCAAGATTTAGCCGGTAAGACTGTCAGTGCATCACGTGCCGCTATATTCGGCGATGAATTTGAAAAAGGTATCAAAGAAAATATTTTTACCTTTATTGGCGATAATGGCGATCCCGTTCATCGTTTAAAACTAGTCGCCAGAGGACGCTTAGATGTCGCCATCATCAGCCCAGGTTTGTATGCTTTTAATAATGTTTTTAGCGAACATCCGGAACTGCTTGCTATCAAAGAGAAGCTTTATATTGTCCCTGCCACCTTATCGAATGATCCCAACCACCTTGGCTTCGCAAAAAATAACGACCACAAAGATTTCCTTAAAAAGTTTAATAAATCAATTAAAAAAGGCCGTAAAGAGGGAGTGTTTCAAGCAATCGAGAACAAATACCACCACTAAACTTAGCTTACCTTTATCCTCATCAATAAACATTATTCAATAAGCCCTTTGATTCATGATAAAAAACCAGAAAAAAGCTACCTTCTTTGCCTTAATTGCAGTAGTTATGTGGTCGACTGTTGCCAGCGCTTTTAAAGTCACATTAACTTACTTTTCAGCAATACAAATGTTATTAGTGGCATCGTTTACCACTATTTTGGCCTTAACCGGAATCTGTTTTTTTCAAGGAAAACTACCGCTTTTAAAACATTATTTGTTAAATCGTCCTATCTATTATCTGCTTTTAGGGTTAATTAACCCTTTCCTCTATTATCTTATTTTGTTTGAAGCATATGACCTGCTTCCGGCGCAACAAGCCCAATCTCTCAACTACACATGGGCGATTACTCTGACCATTTTAGCCGTACCTTTTCTCGGCCAGAAACTCAGTAAAAAAGATGGGCTAGCCATATTACTCGGTTACAGTGGTGCATTGATTATTGCAACCAAAGGCAATATTTTAACCTTAGACTTTGCCAGCCCATTGGGGGTCTTTCTTGCGCTTTTTAGTACGTTACTCTGGGCAATGTATTGGATTTTAAACAGCAAAAATAGCGCCGATCCCATTGTATCTTTGCTACTCTCTTTTTTGCTCGGTTTTCCCGCTATATTAATCGCAACGCCGCTGCTCAGTGATTTTCATATGCCCGATTGGCAAGGTTGGCTAGGGGCTATTTACATCGGTTTATTTGAGATGGGTTTTGCATTTGTGGCCTGGTTAAGTGCACTGCGTTATGCACAAAATACCGCTAAAATAAGCAACCTGATTTTCATTTCGCCTTTTATCTCATTACTGCTACTGAATCTCATTATTGAAGAGCCCATCTATCCGGCTACGATTATCGGTTTGATATTTATTACGACTGGGTTATTAATACAACAAATAAAATCTAAGCCCTCTTCTTAAGCGCTGTTTTAAGTGTAGAAAGAGCTGTTCGACATAACGGCGGGCTTGCCCTGATAGATCCGAGCAAGAGTATTGCTCTACTTGCAAATCTCAGGTGCAAATCGCTGGCCAAATTAATTTAATTGTTTTTCATCTAGCCTCCGCTTTATCCTTAAGCATCTTCGTTGTTATGAAGCTTTGATTTAACCAGTTAGATCTTCAGCTTAATGCCTAGAATCTACTCACCTCTCGACTTGCTGATTTTTGCATCTTGATTGATAACGGGTATAGTATGCGCCCCAGAAAATCAGCATTCTCAAAAACAGTATTATGGATCTGTTTTGCGATGAAATACAGGATATGAAAGATAATAATATGAGTAAAAAACAGCACTTCCAAAATTTTTTTTTTGCAGCTGTAGTACTGCTAACAACTCAGCTGGCAAGTGCAGCAGGTTTTCAACTTAACGCGCAATCTGCAACAGGTCTTGGCCGTGCATTCGCAGGCGATGCCGTTATCGCAGATAATGCTTCGGTAATGGCGCGCAATTCTGCCGCTATGGCGCTATTTGATAAAACAGCTATCTCGTTAGGTTTGAATATGATCAAATCAGAGATTGAAGTCAAAGATGCAAGCTACCAGCAACAACACTTAATTGATTATGGTGTTGCATACAGCACAAGCTCAAACTATCAAGATGCAGGTGATATCTCTTATGCGCCAAACCTGCATCTAATTGTGCCAATTAATGAAAAATTTGCTGTAGGTGTAAACCTTTATTCAAGCTTTGGCACAAAAACAGAATTTTCTAATAGTTTTAAAGGCGCTGAGTACGGAGGTTTAACCGATCTTAAAAGCGTGAATTGGGGGCTAGCTGTTTCATACCGTTTAAATCAGCAATGGAGTATTGGTGGAGGTTTGGACCTGATTTATGGTCAAGGCAAACTGCAGCGTGACTTAAATGCTTACCATCCCAAAAATGGTTCAGCTGTAGCAACTAATCAGGTCTTAGATGTTGATGCCTCTGGTTTTGCGCTTGGTTTTAATATCGGCACTGTATTTGAATTAAATACAAATAATCGTTTTGGTTTCTCCTACCATTACAGCCCGGAGCTTGAAGCAAAGGGAGATATTGAATTTAAAGGTTCAATCGCCAAAGATGATACATTATTTATGCCTCTACCGGATATGGCGGAGTTTTCGGGTTACCACCGTATACAAGATACAAAATTTGCCGTGCACTACAGTGTGCAGTGGATTGGTTGGTCAGCATTCGATACGCTTGATTCAAAAGCACATGGCACGCTTAATGATTACCAATGGAAAGATGCGCTGCATTTCTCACTGGGTGGAACTTATTATCTAAACAAGGATTGGACACTGCGTGGCGGTTATATGTATGACCAAAGTGCGCAAGATGAAATAACTTCTGTTTCGGTGCCCGATTCAGACAGACAATGGTTCTCTGCAGGTTTCACTTACCATCTCAATAAGAGATCTAATATTGATTTTGGTGCAACTTATGTAGCGGGTAAGGATGTTGATGTGACTGAAACAACTGAGTCAAATGGGGTTGAGGTTTCAACTCTTAATGCAACAACAAGGGCAAACGCGATTTTAGTCGCGATTCAATACAGCCGCAGTTTCTAACTTTTATTTAGCAGCCACTCCTTCCCATGCGCCACATGAGAAGGAGTGAAACACTAAATTTACAATCTAAAGACTAATCACAATTTTGGCGGAATTGCTGGTGACTTTTTTTGCTGTGCTCTTTAATCTGTCCCAAAATCGTTTTTATTTCTGCTTTATCTTGGGTTTTATCTAACTCCTTAAACAGATCCTGAAGCTGAGTAATGCCGTGCATATACAGCATATGCTGATGATGTTGTTCTGCTGTCATGCCCTCCATAGTTGGCATTGCTGACATATCATGATCTTCACTATCCATGTTCATATCGCCATGATCCATCTTCGAGTGATCCATTTCAGGCTGCTCAGCCATATCCATATCACCATGATCCATTTTTGAATGATCCATTTCAGGCATCGCCATATCACCATGATTCATCTCCATATCACCATGATTCATCTCCATATCACCATGATCCATTTTTGAATGATCCATTTTTGAATGATCCATTTCCGGCGTGGCCTGCATGTCCATTTTTGCATGGTCCATTTCTGACATATCCATCTGCTCGTGGTCCATACTTGCTGCATGCATGTTTTTGATTTTCACAGGTGTTTGATCAGCAAGCATCGAGCTCAACTTTAATAGCTCATTAAGATGTTGCTGCATCTTCTCTGCATCATCACCTTTAAACCCTTTTACATAACCGCGCAGTTCACTTTTCATATACTTCATAGTGTCACTCAACTGGGTATCTTTAATCTCACAGTGTTTTTCATGAGCAAATGCGCTTGTAAATGGTGTTGCTAGAAAAATAACACTACCGAATGCGACTGCCATTGTATTTTTTCTAATGTTCATCTTTGCTTTCCTTTTGATTTATTTGCTTGTGTTAACTGTTAATAAGATCAACCACCTTTTGCTATTAAAAGGTGATTCAAAATATTTGTCTTAATTCATATTGAATTGTTTGCGCAAGCTGATTTTTTTCCATTGGAAATAAACCGCAGGTAAAATAAGCAAGGTCAAAATAATTGCACTGACCATGCCGCCAATCATAGGGGTGGCGATGCGCTGCATTACCTCAGAGCCAGTGCCATCACCGTACATAATAGGCACTAACCCCATCACCACAACGGCCACTGTCATCATCACTGGTCGCACACGTAACCCTGCACCTTCCATTACCGCTTCTTTTAAATCATTGACATTAAAGTGTGTAAGACGCTGCTGTTTTTTTGCTTCTAATGATTGGTTTAAATACAAGAGCATAATTACGCCAATCTCTATCGAGACACCAGCAAGTGCGATAAAACCGACCCCTACTGCAACCGAGAAGTTAAAACCAAGTAAGAACATCAGCCAAATCCCCCCCATTAAAGCAAATGGCAGTGTGGATAAAATCAGCAAGACTTCCCCCACGCGGCGGAAGGCTAAATACAGCAGAATAACTATGATAACGAGTGTCACAGGTATCACTTTTGCCAAACGTGCATTGGCTTTTTCCATATATTCATATTGTCCAGACCAGACTAGTGAATATCCTCCAGGTAAAGTTAATTGCTCATTAACAATCTGCTGTGCATCTTTAACGTATGAGCCCAAATCGCGATTTTCGATATCGACAAAAATCCAACCATTAAGACGCGCGTTTTCCGTTTTTATCATCGGCGCACCCGCTTCGATATAAATATTAGCCACATCACTTAAACTGATATTCATTTTGCTTGGCGTCACAATCGGCAGACTTTTAAGTGCGGTGAGCGAATCGCGGTAATCATTCGGATAGCGTAAGTTGACCGGATAGCGCTCTAAACCTTCAATGGTTTCAGTGATATTTTTACCACCAATTGCGACTGCTACTAGCTCCTGGATTTCGGCAATATTTAGCCCATAACGTCCGGCCTTTTCACGGTTAATATCCACTTTTACATAACGACCGCCAGTTACTCGCTCTGCATATACTGATGCAGTACCCTCGACATCTTTTAAGATAGTCTCAATCTGCTTACCAATTTTTTCAATCTCACCTAAATCCGCGCCAGCTATTTTGATACCAATCGGCGTTTTAATACCCGTTGCTAACATATCGATACGGGTTTTAATCGGCATCACCCAAGCATTAGTTAGCCCAGGGAATTGAATTAGGCTATCCAACTCATCTATAAGCATTTTTTTGGTCATGCCAACTCGCCATTGATCTTTGGGTTTAAATTGAATGGTGGTTTCAATCATGGTCAGAGGCGCGGGATCAGTAGCGGTTTCAGCACGGCCAATTTTCCCCCATACGGTTTTCACTTCCGGCAATATTTTAATCAGCTTGTTGGTTTGCTGTAATAATTCACGCGCTTTACCGATCGAAATTCCCGGATAAGTGGTAGGCATATACATGAGATCGCCTTCATCAAGTGGCGGAATAAACTCACTACCAATCTTACTCACCGGATAGAATCCAACTAATAAAACAGCTAATGCAAAGCTAATAGCCAACTTTGGAAAACGTAAACTCATAGCCAGCACGGGGGTATATAAACCCACAAGAAAACGGTTTAATGGATTTTTATGCTCAGGTAGTACTTTACCGCGAATAAAATAGCCCATTAATACCGGAATTAACGTGATTGCCAAACCTGCGGAGGCAGCCATCGCATAGGTCTTAGTAAACGCCAGCGGCGAAAACATTTTGCCCGATTGCCCCTCTAAGGCAAATACCGGCAGGAAACTAAAGGTAATAATCAGCAATGAGAAAAACAGTGCGGGGCCAACTTCAAGGGTCGCTTTACTGATCACCTGCCAGCGGTTTTCATCAGTAAGCTCAGTTTTCTCCATATGTTTATGGACGTTTTCAATCATCACTATCGCGCCATCGACCATGGCACCAATGGCGATGGCGATACCACCAAGAGACATGATATTGGCGTTAATGCCCTGCCACGACATAATAATAAACGCGACAAAGATACCCACAGGCAGGCTTAATAGCACCACTAATGATGAACGAAAATGGAATAAAAAAGCAGCACAGACCAAAATCACCACGATAAACTCTTCGAGTAATTTAAGGTAAAGATTTTCTACGGCATTACCAATTAACTCCGAGCGATCATAGGTGGGAACTATTTCCACCCCATCCGGCAGGCTTTTTTGCAGCTCATTAAGTTTGTCTTTAACTGCGGCAATCACCCCCTGTGCATTCTCGCCAAAGCGCATCACAATCACGCCACTGACCACTTCACCTTCACCGTTAAGTTCGGTAATACCACGGCGCATTTGTGGGCCAAGGTTTATGGTCGCCACATCACCTAATAATAGTGGTGTGCCTTGTGCGTTCACATGTAACGGAATAGATTTGAGATCATCAATTGATGAAATATAACCCGAGGTGCGTACCATATATTCGGCTTCACCCATCTCGATAACACTCGCGCCTCTTTCTTGGTTGGCACTTTGAATCGCTTTGCTGATTTTATTGAGCGGCATGTTATAAGCACGTAATTTGTTAGGATCAACACGCACTTGATACTGCTTAACCATGCCGCCGACTGTTGCCACTTCCGATACACCCGCAACGGTTTGTAGCTCAAACTTTAAAAACCAATCTTGTAAACTACGCAGTTCACTTAAATCATGTTTTCCGCTTTTATCAACCAACGCATAACTGAAAATCCAACCTACCCCTGTAGCATCGGGCCCTAATGCCGAGCGGGCCTCTTTAGGAAGATCAGGTGCTACTTGCGAAAGGTATTCCAGCACACGTGATCGCGCCCAATACATATCGGTATTATCATCAAAAATGATATACACGTAAGAGTCACCAAAAAACGAATAACCACGTACCGTTTTTGCGCCAGGCACAGATAACATCGCAGTGGTTAACGGGTAAGTCACTTGGTCTTCAACCACCTGTGGCGCTTGTCCTGGATAACTGGTTTTTACAATCACTTGCACATCAGAGAGGTCGGGAATGGCGTCTATTGGTGTTTTCTGAAGAGAAAACAATCCATAAGCGACAATCGCAACGGTGATCAATAAAACCATAATACGGTTTTTAATTGACCAATTTATTATCTTAGCAATCATAATGTCACCTCTTTAGCGATTCGGCTTAAATGTGCTTTTCTTGGCGAGTCTAAATCAGAATCAGCACCTAAATCTAACCAATCGAGATCATCATCTTCAATGCTTGAATCGTACTCAGGTTCAGCTTGTTTGTTTTTTTCAATTTCTAACATGCGACCAAAATCAGCGCTGATGCTGGACTCTGAATCTAATAAAAACTGTGCGGAGGTAACAATTTTTTGCCCTTCGCTTAAACCCGATAAGACTTCCACCGAATCTTTGTTTTCCAGCCCTAAATTAACAAGCACAGATTTAAACTGACCATTACCTTTAGCTATCACTACCCGATTCATGTTGCCGGCATAAATGACCGCTTCTCGTGGAATTTGTAGTGTGTTTTTATTCATTTCAGGGGTTAACGTAACACTGGCAAACATATTCGGTTTTAATTGCGCAGTTGGGTTATCGAATTGTAAACGAACCCGTAATGTACGATTACTAGCGTTCATTTCCGGGTAGATAAAATCAACCTGTCCTAACCATTCTTGTCCAGGGAAATAATCCAAAGACATGATTGCTTTATCGCCAAGTTTAACTAATGATACTTGCGCAGCAAAAACTTCAACATCGACCCAAACTGTATCTAAATTTACCGCTTTAATAACCTGAGTTGCAGGTGAAATAAACGCACCTTCATTTAATTTAAGCTCCGAAATAGTGCCTTTTTGCGGTGCATAAACAGTTATATTTTGTGAAACCTTTTTACTTTTAATGATTTT